>JAVHXX010000019.1 GCA_031119595.1 Patulibacter sp.
GGCCTATCTGCGCCGCGACGAAGCGCGCGGCGTCCACGCCGGCTACTTCTCGATCGACAAGAAGACCGGGCACGCGACTGATCCTGCGCGGATCGCCAGGAAGGGTGAAGACGCGGGCCAAGCCGACGACGTCGATGCCTACGACCTGATTCTGCGCAACAAGGAGAAGCTGCTCTCGCTCGACGAGCCCGTGCGTTTCCTGTTCTCCCATTCCGCGCTGCGAGAGGGATGGGACAACCCGAATGTCTTCGTGATGGGGATGCTCAAGCGCAGCGACAACACCGTGTCTCGCCGCCAGGAGATCGGCCGCGGACTTCGGCTGGCGGTCGACCACCGCGGCGAGCGCGTCGATGATCCGGTGATCGCGCACCAGGTCAACGAACTCACCATCGTGACCGACGAGTCGTACACGGCATTCGCCGAAGGCCTGCAGAAGGAGATCAGCGAGTCGCTATCTGCGCGGCCGCGCCAGGCCGACGAGGCCTACTTCCTCGGTAAGCGGATCGTCACGGTCGATGGGGAGTCCCGGACCATCGATGCACCGCTCGCACGACAGATCTACAACTACCTGCTGCGCAACGACTACATCGACGAGCTCGACGCAACGGTGACCCAGGCATTCAAGGAGGCGGTCGAGGCCGAGACGCTGATACCGCCGACCGCGCCGCCACTCTCGGAGATCTTCGAGGCCGTGTTGCCCCTCGTCACCGAGCTCTACCTCGACGTCCCGAAGGCCTCCGATGGACGAAAGCTCAAGGACATTCCGTTCAACGAAGCCAACTACGCCCGTGCGGAGTTTCAAGAGCTATGGCGGCAGATCAACCACAAGGCCACGTTCCACGTCGACTTCGATTCCGACCAGCTCATTGCGAATTGTGTGCGCGCGCTCGACACCCAGCTGCGCGTCGATCGCCTCCAATACGTCGTCGAAGCGGGCCATCAGCGCGCCGATCTCGGGGCCGACGACCTTGCTCGCGGCCGCGGCTTCGAGCAGCTCACCAGCCGCACGGAGACGGAAGATCGCGCTCCGGAGTCCGACGTCACCTACGACCTCCTGGGCGAGGTGGCGGCAAAGACCAAACTCACGCGCAGAACGGTCTGCGGAATCCTCCAGGGGGTCGCCCCGAGGACGTTTGCGATGTTCGCTCAGAACCCCGAGCACTTCATCGCGCAGGCCTCCCGGATCATCTCCGAGCAGACCGCAACGGCGACCGTGGAGAAGCTCACGTACAACCTGCTCGACGCCTCCTATGACAAGTCCATCTTCACCATCGACAAGTCGTCGCAGGCACTGACCGAAGCAAGCGCCACGCGAAAACACATCTACGACTATGTGGTGACGGACTCGAACGCGGAGCGAACGTTCGCCGCCGACCTCGAGCGTGCGGACGAAGTGGCGGTCTACGCAAAGCTGCCGAAGGGATTCGTCATTCCCACGCCGGTCGGCGACTACAACCCGGACTGGGCGATCGCGTTCGAAGCTGGTTCGGTGCGTCAGATCTACTTCGTCGCCGAGACGAAGGGAGAGCTCCATTCGCTCGAATTCGGTCTTCGGGGGTTGGAGCGAACCAAGATCGAGTGCGCGCGGGAGTTCTTCAAGGCCCTCGAAGCGGCAAACGCCCATCAGAACGTGCGATACGACGTCGTTAGCGACTACGCCGAGCTCATGCAGATCGTGAGCTAGGAGTTCGCGCTGCGCCGTGCCTCAGTCGACCAGGCGGCCGAGGTTCGGCGTCGCCCCGTACAGGTCGAACGCGCGGAACTGCGAGAACGCCTTGTGGGCCGGGCCGTGGAAGTCGGCCGAGCCCGTCGTCAGCAGCCCGAGCTCGTCCGCGACCTTCACGAGGTGGAGCGTCTGCTCGCGGTCGTGCTCGATGTAGAACGCCTCCACGCCGTCGATCCCGTAGCCGTGGAAGCGCCGGAGGGTCGCCTCGACGGTCTCCGGCGGGGCGATGTCCCAGAAGGGGTGTGCCCAGACGGCGACGCCGCCCGCGGCATGGATGAGATCGATCGCCTGTGGCACCGTCGGGTGGGTGCGCGTGCGGAACGCCGGCTTGCCGGGGATGAGGTACGCGACGAGCACGTCGGTCAGGCTGCCGTCGATGCCCTCCTCGCGCAGCCGCGCAGCGTTCGCCGGGTGCCTCAGCACGGCGTCGGCGAGGTGCGGCCGCCCGATCGGCAGCCCGGCCGCGCGGCGCTTGGCCAGCGGTTCGTCGTCGACCTCCAGGCCGACCTCGTTCAGCGCCTGCGCCATCCGGTCCGCACGACCCTCTCGGTCGGCGCGGAAGTCCTTCAGCGCCGCGAGCAGCGCCGGCTGCTTCCAGTCGACGTCGTACCCGAGGATGTGGAGGTCGTCGCCCTCGGGATCCACGCTCGAGATCTCGACCGCCGGCACGATCTTCACGCCGAACGCCGCGCCCGCATCGAGCGCCTCGGCGGTGCCGTCGATCGCGTCGTGATCGCTGAGGGCGAGCAGTTCCACGCCCGCCGCGGCGGCCCGCTCGACCACCTCGGCAGGCTCGAGGGCGCCGTCCGACCAGGTCGAGTGCGACTGCAGGTCGAAGGTGGGGGCGTCCTTGGCGGGCGGTGGCGTCATGCGGGACAGATCAGAGCAGGGTCGGCGGCGTGGCGCGGACAGCGGCGCTCAGCCGGCCCGTCCGGGGACGATCGGCGGGGCCTCGCTGAGCGGGTCGTCGGCGCTGTGCTGCGTCGGGAGGTTGAAGACCGTGCCCGGCGCCGGGTCGACCTGGCCGTCGAGCAGCGGATCACCGGTCTCCTCCATCCACGCGTGCAGCCGGTCGGCGAGCTGCGCGCGGACAGCCTCGTAGGCCGGATCGGCCGCGAGGTTCGCGGCCTCGTTCGGGTCGAAGATGAGGTCGTAGAGCTGCTCGGCGGGGATCTTGCGATCGGTCCACTGGTGGGCGAGCAGGACCTCCTTGCTCGGGCTCTCGTCGACGTTCGGGAGGACGACGGTGTCCTCCTCGGGGTCGAACCGCTTCACGTACTTCCAACGATCGGTCCGGATCGCGCGCTGGGGCTCGTAGGCCGCGTGGTAGGTGATGCCGGCGAAGATCTCGTCGTTGACCTCCTCGACCTCCTTGCGGATCACCGGCATCAGCGACCGGCCCTGCAGCCACTCCGGCCGGTCGATCCCCGCAAGCTCGCAGATGGTCGGGAAGAGGTCGATCTGGGAGACGAGCGCGTCGCTCACGCGGCCGCCGTGGAAGCCGCCCGGCCCGCGCACGATGAGCATCACGCCGATGCCGCGATCGGTGAGGGTCGCCTTCGCGCCCGGGAAGGGGATCCCGTGGTCGGTGGTGAGGATCACGAGGGTGTTGTCGGCGAGCTCGCGCTCGTCGAGGGCGTTCATAACGGCGCCCACGCCGTGGTCGAGCGACCGCGCGCTGGCCTTGAACGCGGCGACGTCGCGGCGGATCTCGGGCGTGTCCGGGAGGTTCGGCGGCGGCGCGGAGTAGAGCGCGTCGCGCACGGAGGTCGGCTCGAAGTACGCGCGGTGCGTCTCGAAGAACCCGACCGACAGGAAGAAGGGCTTGTCGGTGGGGAGGTCGCCGATGAGCTCGACCGCCGCCGGCGAGATCTGATCGGCGTGGAAGCTCTCGACCGCGGTCACGTGCTCGTAGCCGACGTCCTCCGGGTCGGCGGCGAGGTGCTGCTCGCCGAGCAGCGCGGTGAAGTAGCCGTGGTCCTTGAGGGTCTTGGCGAGGTGACGGGAGGTGTCCGCGAGGCGGTACCCGCGGTGGGCGAGGCCGAGCATCCCGGTCGTGTGGCTGGCCTGGCCGGTGAGCAGCGCGGCGCGGCTGCCGGAGCAGACGGCGGCCGCGGAGAAGGCCTGGCGGAACAACAGCCCTTGGTCCGCGAGACGCTGGATGTTGGGCGTCGGGACCTGGTGTCCGTACGGTTGCACGTACCGACCGGTGTCGTGCGAGTGCACGTAGAGGATGTTCGGAGGAGAGGCCAAGATGAAACTCCGTAAAGTCTATCCGTATAATGGTATTTAGATGACCGACGCTGCTGCCAGTCTGCACTACTTCGTCGCCGCCACCCCGCGCAGCGGGTCGACACTCCTGTGCGAGCTCCTCAAGGCGTCCGGCGTGGCGGGCCGTCCGAACGAGGATTTCCAGGCGCTGCGGGCAACATCGCGGTCGCGTCAGCCCCGGCAGTACTTCGACGGGGTGAACGACGCATTCGTCGATCGTCTCGCACCGACCGACCCCGGGCACGCCGAGACCGCCGCCGAATTCGCGGCCAAGCTCGCCGCGTCCCGCGAGGCCGGCACCACCCCGAACGGGGTCTACGGCACGAAGGTCATGTGGGGCTACTTCGACCAGCTCGCCGAGCGCCTCGCCACGCTGCCGGGGCTCGCCGGCGCCACGCTGCCCGAGGCCCTCGAGGCGACCTTCCCGAATCTCCACATCGTGCAGATCCGCCGCGCCGACAAGATCGGCCAGGCGATCTCCCTGTGGACCGCCGTGCAGACGCTCACCTGGCGCGACGAGGGCGAGCAGCGCGGTCCCGAGCCGGAGGTCTTCTACGACTTCGCGGCGATCGACCACCTCGTGAAGCTGCAGACCTCGCACGAGGAGGCGTGGACCGACTGGCTCGGCCGCCACGACTTCCCGACGAAGGTCGTCGAGTACGAGGTGCTCGCGGAGGCACCGCAGGAGCGCGTCGCCGAGGTCATCGCGTGGCTCGGCGTGCCCGGCGCGGAGTCGGCCGAGGTCCCGGCCCCGAAGATGCGCCAGCAGAGCAACGGCCGCTCGGCCGAGTGGGCCGATCGCTACCGCGCCGATCTCGAGGCGGCCGGCGCAACGCAGGCATGACCGACGCGGCCCGCATCCCCGCGATCACCTGGCTCTCGCAGCTCGAGGCCGAGGCGATCCACGTGCTGCGGGAGGTCGCGGCGGAGTTCGAGCGGCCCGTGTTGCTGTTCTCGGCCGGCAAGGACTCGATCGTGCTCCTGCGGCTCGCGCAGAAGGCGTTCCGGCCCGGCCGGTTCCCGTTCCCGCTGCTCCACGTCGACACGGGCCACAACTTCGACGAGGTCATCGCGTTCCGCGACCGGGTCGTGGGCGAGCTGGGTGAGGAACTGATCGTCGCGAAGGTCCAGGACTCGATCGACGCCGGCCGCGTGGTCGAGGAGCGCGGCGACGGCGGCAGCCGCAACCGGCTCCAGTCGATCACCCTCCTCGACGCCCTCGCCGAGCACGGCTTCGACGCCGCGATCGGTGGCGCCCGGCGCGACGAGGAGCGGTCCCGGGCCAAGGAGCGCGTGCTCTCGTTCCGCGACGAATACGGCCAGTGGGATCCGCGTGCGCAGCGCCCGGAGCTGTGGTCGCTCTACAACACGGTCGTGCGGCGCGGCGAGAACGTGCGCGCGTTCCCGCTCAGCAACTGGACCGAGCTCGACGTGTGGCGCTACATCCAGGCCGAGGGGCTCGTGCTGCCGTCGATCTACTTCACGCACGAGCGGCGGGTGTTCGACCGCGGCCGGCACGTGCTCGCCGACTCTCCGCACATCGTCCGGGAGCCGGGCGACAGCGTCGTCCGCACCGACCACGTCCGGTACCGCACCGTCGGCGACCTCACCGTGACCGGCGCGATCCTCTCGCGCGCGGAGACCGTCGCCGACGTGATCGACGAGCTCGAGCGGGCCCAGTGGACCGAGCGCGCCCGCACCCGCGCCGACGACAACTTCTCCTCGGCCGCCCTCGAGGACCGCAAGCGCGAGGGCTACTTCTAACCCGTGAGCGCCGTGCCCCCACACGAACAGGATCTCCTCCGGGTCGCCGTCGGCGGCTCCGTCGACCACGGCAAGAGCTCGCTCATCGGGCGGCTGCTGCTCGATGCCGAGGCGCTCAAGGGCGACCAGCTCGACGAGGTCAAGCGCGGCGAGTTGTCGCACGTGACCGATGGGCTGCGGGCCGAGCGCGAGCAGGGCATCACGATCGACGTCGCCTACCGTTACTTCTCGACGCCGCGCCGCGGGTTCGTCATCGCCGACACCCCGGGCCACACGCGCTACACCCGGAACATGGTCACGGGCGCCTCGACCGCCGACCTACTCCTGCTCGTCGTCGACGCGCGGCCGCCGGGCCTGACCGAGCAGTCGCTGCGGCACGTGCAGCTCGCGCACCTCCTCGGCATCGACCACCTCGTGGTCGCGGTCAACAAGATCGAGCTCGTCGACTACGAACCCGAGGCCGTCACCGCGATCCAGCACGAGATCGCCGCCACGGCCCGCCGACTCGGGCTCACCCAGGCCACGGTGGTGCCGGTGAGCGCGCTCGAAGGCGACAACGTCGTCACGCGGTCGACGCGCACCCCGTGGTACCAAGGACCGCCGCTGCTGCAGGTGCTCGAGGACGCCGTGCCGCGCTCCGCCGCCGAGTACAGCCCGCTGCGCTTCCCGGTGCAGTGGATCGTCCGCGACGGCGCCTACCGCGGCCTCGCCGGGCAGGTCTCCGGCGGCTACCTCAACACGGGCGACGAGGTCACGGTGCTCCCGAGTGGCGAGCGGTCGCGGATCGCCCGGATCGACAGCTTCGACGGCCCGGTCGACCACGTGCGCGGCCCGCTGAGCGGCACGGTGATCCTCGAGGACAACCTCGACGTCGCCCGCGGCGACGTGCTCGTCAGCACCGACGGCGCCCCGCAGCCGGCGCGCGAGGTCGATGCCACGCTGGTGTGGCTCGGCAGCGAGTCGCTCACGCCCGGGCGGCGGTACCTGCTCAAGCACCTCACCCGCCGCGTGCGGGCCACGGCCGCGTCGCTGCGGTCCGTGTACGACGTCTACGACGACGAGAAGGGCGACGCCTCCGAGCTGGCGCTCAACGAGGTCGGCGAGGTCACCCTGCGCCTCGCGACGCCGATCGTCGCCGATCCGTACGCGAGGAACCGCACCACGGGCGCGTTCATCCTCATCGACGAGCTCTCGCATGACACGGTCGCCGCAGGCCTCGTCCGTGAGACGCGCGCCCAGATCGGCAGCGACGAGGAGCAGAAGAGCCCCGACGTCGTCTGGCATCCCGGCAAGCTCGACCGTACCGAGCGCTGGCAGCACCTCCATGCCAAGGGCGCGACGGTCTGGCTCACGGGCCTTCCGGCGTCCGGGAAGTCGACGATCTCGACGGCCCTCGAGCAAGCGCTGGTGCACCGGGGGCGCCTCGCCTATCTCCTCGACGGCGACAACGTCCGCCACGGGCTCTCCGGCGACCTCGGATTCGACGCGGCCTCGCGCGCCGAGAACGTGCGCCGGGTCGCCCACGTGGCCCGGTTCTTCGCCGACGCCGGCGGCATCGCGGTCGTCGCGCTCGTGTCGCCCTTCGCCCAGGACCGCGACCTCGCCCGCCGCCTCCACGAGAAGGCCGGGCTCCCGTTCATCGAGGTCTTCGTCGACACGCCGCTCGAGGAGTGCGCCCGTCGCGATCCCAAGGGCCTCTACGCCCGGGCGAAGGCCGGGCGACTCTCCGGCCTGACCGGTGAGCAGAACCCGTACGAGCCGCCGCCCGCGCCCGAGGTGACCATCAAGACGCTCGAGGAGCCCGTCACGGACGCGGTCGAGCGGCTCATGGCGCTGCTCGGCGTCGTGGGATGATGCGCGCGTGAGCGACTGCTGCGGACCGGGCCGGGGCGACGCCGCGGATGCCGCAGCAGGCAGCAGGACTTCCCTGCACATCGCACAGATCCCGGGTCGCGCGGCGCAGGCGAGTCAGGCGGCACGGGTCAGTGAAGGAGCGGCTGCGGCGGGCCGCGGCGCCCGCCCGATCGGCACGTACGTCGAGCTCGACGGCGGGCCGTTCCTCATGGGCACCGATGCCGACGAGGCGATCCGCGGCGACGGCGAGGGGCCGGCGCGCGAGGTGACGGTCGCGCCGTTCGCGATCGGGGCCACGGCCGTGACCGTCGCCGAATTTCGAGCGTTCGTTGCGGCCACGGGCCACCAGACCGACGCCGAGCGCTTCGGGTGGTCGTTCGTCTTCCATCTCGACCTGGCGGCGGATCACCCACCGACCCAGGGGCTCGCGGCGGCGCCGTGGTGGCGCCAGGTGCACGGTGCCGACTGGGCGCACCCCGCCGGGCCGGGATCGACGACCGAGGGCCGCGAGGATCACCCCGTCGTGCACGTGTCGCGGCACGACGCCGCCGCCTGGTGCGACTGGGCCGGCGCGCGCCTCCCGAGCGAAGCCGAGTGGGAGTTCGCCGCGCGCGGCGGCCTGGTCGGCACCCGCTACGCCTGGGGCGACGAGCTCATGCCCGGCGGTCGCCACATGGCCAACCTCTTCCAGGGCGACTTCCCGGCGGTCGACACCGGCGAGGACGGCTTTGCCGGCACCGCCCCCGTCGATGCGTTCCCGCCCAACGGGTTCGGCCTCTACAACGTGGCCGGGAACGTGTGGGAGTGGTGCCTGGACCGCTTCGACGCTCCCAACGCCTCACCCGGCGAGTTCGTGGTGCGTGGTGGCTCGCACCTCTGCCATCGCTCGTACTGCGACCGGTACCGGGTCGCGGCGCGCACGGGGAACACCCCCGACAGCTCCCTCTCCCACACGGGCTTTCGCGCGGTACGCGATCGCTGAGTGGAGCACCGGCGGACCGGTGCGGACTTGGGCGGGACAGGTGCGCGGCGCTTCACTGGCTCGGCGGCTCCTTCATCGGGCAGAGAGATTCCGGAAGGTGGGCACGAGCGGAGCGCGGCGGCCGGTCAGGCGGAGCGGCGGAGCGAGCGCTCGGGGACGCGGTGTTCCGTGTCGGTGGAGGCTCGGCCCGCGCGTTTGACGCGCCGGACGCTCAGCTCACCGAACTTCGGCTTCGGCAGCCCGAGGTGTCCGTAGAGGTCGTCGAGCTCCTGCTCGAGACTCGCGAGACGATCGAGGTGCTCGTCTGGGGTGTCTGCTCCCATGACCAAGACCGTACGCCCGCCGTCGGCGGAAACGAACCGGCGGGCGAACGTGTGTGCGCCTTCACGCCCCGGCAGGGGACGCGTGGACGGCGTCACCGGGCCGAATCGGGCGTTGTCCCCCGAATCTCGGCAACAGATCCCCTTCCGAGACCCTCCGAGGCCGCGAGAGGGCCGTTTCCGGGCGCGAGACGCGTTTTGGCGCTTGCACACTCGATTTCGGGCCCGGATTTCGGGCCGCGGCGATGGAATGTCCCCAGAAACGACGAAGGCCTCGCGATGCGAGGCCTTGCGAGTGGGCGATGCTGGATTCGAACCAGCGACCTCTTCCTTATCAGAGAAGCGCTCTAACCGACTGAGCTAATCGCCCGTGCAGATCAACCCCGGAGAGGTTGACGCGGGACGCGAATGGTAGCGCGTCGTGCGCGTACGTGGCGGCCCGACGGACCTCGGCTGGGCGGGATCGTTCAGCGGCGCCGCAGCCGGCCCTTGAAGACCTCGGCGGCGTCGAGGTCGTCGAGGTCGAGTTCCACGCGGAAGCCCTTCTTGTGGGGCTTGACGCGCACCTCGAGTCCGAGTGCCACCGACAGCTCGTCGCCGAGATCCTGAGCAGCCTCGACGTGGTCGGAGGCGGGACCGGTCGACGGCGCGGGGCCCGCGGCCGGCGGGGTCGAGCGAGCGGTCTTGTCGGCCGGGCGGGCGCGGCGCTCGACCTCGCGGACCGACCAGCCCTGGTCGACCGCCTCGGCCGCCAGTCGGCGGCGCGTGGCCTGGTCGGGCGCGAGCAGCAGGGCCCGGCCGTGGCCCTCGGAGAGCGCGCGGCTCTCGAGCAGCTCGACGACATCGTCGGGAAGGTCGAGCAGGCGGATGAGGTTCGAGACGGCGGAACGGCTGCGGCCCACGCGCCGGGCGACCTCCTCGCGGGAGAGCCCGAGCTCCTCGACGAGCCCTGCGCAGGCGCGGGCCTCTTCGATCGGCGTGAGGTCGGCGCGGGCCATGTTCTCGACGAGCGCAGCCTCGAGGGTCTGGGCGTCGGTGCGCTCACGGATGACGACCGGGATGGTCTCGCGGCCGGCCAGCTGCGCTGCGCGCCAGCGACGCTCGCCGGCGACGATCTCGAACCGGCCTCCGGGCCGTGGGCGCACGAGCACCGGCTGGAGGATGCCCTGCGAGGCGATCGAGTCGGCGAGGGACTGGAGGTCCTCGGGGTCGAACCGGCGGCGCGGCTGGCCCGGGTTCGGACCGATCATCCCGATCGGCAGCTCGCGGAGCTCGGCGGTGTCGGCCGAGGCAGCGCCGCCGCCGGGCGCGGGTGATGCGGCGAGGATCGCCTCCAGGCCGCGGCCGATGCCGCGGGCCTTGGCGGACTTCGGCGTTGCCTTGGGTGCGCTCCCAGGACCGCCGCCGAGACCGCCCTTGCCGCGCGAGGCTCCGGCGGGGCGCTTGGGCTTCGGCTGATCAGGCACGCGCGGCGAGCTCCTCGGCGAGGGTGAAGTATGCCTCGGCACCGGCCGAGCGCGCGTCGTAGTGGGTGATCGGCATGCCGTAGCTCGGCGCCTCGCTCACGCGCACGTTGCGCGGGATGACGGTGTCGAACACGAGCGACGGGAAGTGCTTGCGGACCTCCGCCTCGACGTCGTGCGAGAGGCGGGTGCGCGGGTCGAACATCGTGATGATCAGGCCCTCGATGGCGAGGCTCGGGTTGAGTTGCTTCTGGACGAGGGCCAGCGTCTCAAGCAGCGAACCGAGGCCTTCGAGCGCGAAGTACTCGGCCTGGACGGGCACGAGCACGCGATCGGCGGAACCGAGCGCGTTGAGCGTGAGAGGCCCGATGGACGGCGGGCAGTCGAGGAAGATGAACTGGGCCTCGTCCTTGAGCGGCGCGAGGGCGTCGCGGAGGAGGTGGTCCGAGTTCTCGGTGCGCGGCAGTTCGACGTTCGCGGCGGCGAGGTCGGCGTGGGCCGGGAGCACACGCAAGCCGGGGATCGCCGTGTCGCGCAGAGCCTCGACCGCGGGCATACCGGCGAGCACGTCGTAGAGCGAGGGCTGCTCGTCCTTGGGAAGACCGAGCGCGACCGTGGCGTTGGCCTGCGGGTCGGCGTCGATCACGATCGTCTGGGCGCCCGCGTCGGCGAGACAGGCCGCGAGGCTCACGGCGGTGGTCGTCTTGCCGACGCCGCCCTTCTGATTTGCCAGCGCGTAGATCGCCACCCGGCCAGCGTAGAGATACGCGCTGGGCGGCGCGTCCCCGGACGGCCGCGTTTCACGTGAAACACGCAAAGTCGTGACGAAGTCTTCGCGGTGCGTCGCGGTCCCGGCGCATTTCTCATTGCCGCCATCCGCGATGCAGGCACCGGAGCCGCTTCACGTGAACCACCGCGGACAGCGCCTTCGCCGTTTCACGTGAAACGGGCGGTACACCTGAGCACGACGCGCATCGAGCAGCCGCTTCTGGTCGGCGTTGCGCGACCTTGCGGCGCACAGTGGTTCGAACCTTCGCGACCGACGTGGTTCACTGCGTCTGCGGGCTGTCCTCCGCTCCTCCCCCACCCCGTGCCGACTGCCGCGCCCCAGCCTCTCCCTACGCTCGTCGATGGTGCCGTCGCGCTGCGCGCGGCCGTCCCGGCCGATGCGCCGGTGCTGCTCGACCTCCTGGCCGACCCAGCGGTCGCGGAGTGGTGGGGCACCAACACCCTCGCGTCGATCACCGACGAACTCCATGGGCACTTCGCCATCGAGATCGGTTCGGAGCTCGCCGGGCTCCTCGAGTGCCATCAGGAGACAGACGACGTGTACCCCTCCGTCGCCTTCGACATCTTCCTCGGGACCGCGTTCCAGAGCCGAGGCCACGGTCGCACCTCACTCCGATTGGCGATCGACTACTTCGTCGACCTCGGCCACCATCGGTTCACGATCGATCCGGCAGTCGCCAACGAACCCGCGATCCGGTGCTATCGCGCCGTCGGGTTCCAGGGGGTCGGCATCCTGCGCGAAGCCGAGCGGGCGCCCACGGGCGAGTGGCGCAACGCGCTCCTCATGGACCTCCTCGCGCGCGAACGGTCCCTCCGATGATCTTCATGTTCGACCTCGAGCTGGGCCAGCTCAGCGATGCGCGCGGGGCGGCCATCACGGACGCGGTCCGGGAGGCGAACGGTTGGCCGGTCGAGTTCGTGGCGGGCCGCGTCGAGAAGCGCTGGTTCGGTGTCGAGAAGTTCTACCCACCGGTTCTCGAGATCCTCACCGAAGACGACGCCGGGCCCATCCTGCTCCCGACGGCGACGCGCGACGCGGACGCGATCGCACTCAGGCCCGACGCCGTGGCGCCGCTTGCCGTGACGGTCGGCGTCATCGCCGACCACAGCCCAGAGGGATTCGTCTTCCGGGCGACATGGTCGGGGTCGCCGATCCTCCAGGACGAACACCTCCGCATCCCCGATCTCGTGCGGCGGATCCGTGCGTCCGGGTTGAACGAGTTCACGCGCTATCGCGTCGACCCCGCGGACGCCGGTCCGGCCTGACCCTCGCGACCGGTCCGTTTCACGTGAAACGGCCCACGACGCGACGCGCGTATGTGTCGCCCGCGCGGACCCCACGCCCGGCAGGGTCCGGCGTCAGCGCGACCGACGCCGACCACAGTCACTAGCCTGCGAACGAGTGACGACCCCCACCACTGCACCGACACTCCCCGACGTCCGCGACGGCCTCACGACCATCGAGAGGATCACCGTCCGCGCCGTCGCGAGCGCCCGTGGTGACGAGCACACGCGCAGCTCCCGCACCGTCGCCCAGGCCACGCGCCGCGAGCCGCACTACCCGGCGGCCGAGCTCTACGCGACCCTCACCCGTCTCGCGCAGCCGTGGAACACGCCCTACCCGCTCATCGACGGCTCGGGGGACTTCGGCACCGCCGAGGGCGCACCCGCCGCCGGCGCGACGGTCACCCATGCCGCCCTGTCCGCAGCCGGCCAGGCCCTCATCGACGAGCTCGAGCTGCCCGAGGACGACCCGGGCCAGCGTCTTCATCTCAAGGCGTCCGGGCAGGTCCTCCCCGGACCCTTCCCGCACCTCCTCGCGAACGGATCGACCGTCGGCGACTCCACCTTCCTGCCGCACCACGTGGGCGAGGTCGCCGCCGCGATCACCCATCGCCTCCAGCACCCCACCAGCACCCTCGCCGACATCCGCGCCCTGGTCCACGGACCCGAGTTCGCGACCCCGGCGGCCGTGGTCGATCCCGCGCAGCTCGACGCGATCTACGAGACCGGCCGCGGCTCCCTCCGTATCCGGCCCGACGGGGACACCGACGAGATCACGATCGACGTCGACGCGACCGCCATGGTCGACGGCCGCCCGAAGCAGCTGAGCCTGCTCGACCAGATCGACGAGTACCTCGAGCACCGCCGCAGCGTCCTGCGCCGCAAACATCGCAAGCACGAGTCCGCGCTCGACAAGATCATCGCCCACGACCTCTCGGAGCTCGCCGAGCAGTTCGCCGCCGACCGTCGCACGACGATCTCCGGCGGCTCCCCCGCCTGAGCCGCGGGGCGCCGCCCGCGCTCCATGCGCCCCCGGGCGCCCGCCAACTCGGGCACCCAGCCCCGGCCGGATCACCCGCCGACGGCCGCTCCCCACCCGTCGAACACGCACGGCCCGTACGACGCGCCCGCCGCGACGAGCCACCGCACCCAGTCCTCGAGGATCGCCTGCGACACCGCGGTCGGGTCCGTCGACCCGGCGACCGACCAGTCGACCGGCTCGCCGTCGGCATCGCGTTCGAAGTCGACCTCGATCGCATAGTCGGTTTCGAGCTTCAGGAAGGCGGCGAGTTCCTCGGCGGCCTGCTCGGCCGGCGCCCGAAAGAGGAAGTCGAGCCGGAGGGGCGTGGATTCGTCCACGCCGTGGCTCTGCAACGCGGCCCACGTCTGTGGCGTCATCGCCAGCTGTCGCGCCAGCGTCTCTTCGAACCAATCCGGCACAGCCACCGCTTCACCGTACCGGGACGCGTTTCACGTGAAACATCGGCGCCGGCTCAGCGTGGTGCGGCCCCGAGCGGCTTCTTCTTTGCCATGCCCTCGCGACGCGGGAAGCGCTCGGGCGTCTCTGCAACTTTCCGTGCAACCACGAGGCGACGATCCCGGGCGCCCACGAACGGCTCCACGACGATCTCGTCCGTGATCTCCAGTCCGAGAGCCTCCGCGGCTCGGTGCCCGCCACGGCGCTCCTCGTCGCTCAGCGCGCCTTTCCAGGCCACCGCCACGCCGCCGAGCTGGAGCAGCGGGGCCGAATACTCGAGGACCACGTCGAGGGTCGCGAGCGCCCGCGAGGTGATCAGGTCGTGGACGCCGATGCCCTCCGGCCAGCCCTCGGCCCGCTCGGCGACGATCTCCGTGCGGCCGCCGAGTCCGCACTCTTCGATCGCGCGCTCCAGGAACACCGTCCGCCGGCCCACGCTTTCGACGAGCGCCATGCGCAGGTCGGGCAGCGCGACCGCCAGCGGCAGCGCCGGGATGCCGGCACCCGTGCCCAGGTCGGCGGCGCGGCGCGCGTCACGGACGACGTCGAGCTCCAGGGCGACCCAGGAGTCGGCGAGGTGCTGGTCGACCGCTTCGACCTCGTCGGTCACGCGCGTCGACGCGAGCTCGTCGGTCGCCCAGAGTTCGAGGAGGCGGCGGCCGGCGACCACCGTGTCCTCGGTGAGACCGAAGCGCCCTGCCAACTCGGCGAGGCGCGCTTCGGCGCGGCTCACTGGCGTGCGCCGGGCGGCGCGGTGCCCTCCGGCGCGATGACCGCGTGGCGGTCGGGCTCGGTGCCCTCGGAGTAGGACTCGACGCCCTCGATGTCGCGGACCATCTCGTGCACGTAGCGACGCTCCGAGGAGGTCATCGGCTCGAGCGGGCAGGCCTCGCTGCGCTGCAGCGCACGGGCCGTGAGTCGGTTGACCTGCGCCTCGATCGCCTCGCGGCGACGCTCGCGGTAGCCCTCGGCGTCGACGATCACGCGGACGTTCGCGTCGTTGTCGAGGGCGATGCGCTGCGCGAGATGCTGGAGCGCCTCGAGGGTCTGGCCGTGGCGGCCGATCAGGAGACCGAGGTCCTTGCCCTGGACGGCGACGTGGAGTTCCTCGCCACGCTGCTCGGCGACGACGTCCTCGTCGATCCCGAGGGCGCGGGCCACGCCCTCGACGAGCGAGCGCACGGCCTCGATCCCTTCGGGATCGGCCGGATCGCTGCTGGGTCCGTGGTTTCGCTCGTGCTGGCTCATCGCGTTATCGCCGCTTTCCCGTGCGCTTGCGCTTGGTGGGTCGCTCCGACGGGGACACACTACCCCGGATCTCCTTGCGGATCTCCTGGGCCTCGAGGACCACGCCCTCGACGATGTCCGCGGGGCCGTCACCGGTGCTCACGCCCGGCGCACCGAAGATGCGACGCAGGCTGACCTGCTGGACGACCGTGTACAGGTTGGTCGTGATCCAGTAGAGGAGCAGGCCGGCCGGGAAGCCGATGATGAACGGCACGAACACGAACGGCAGCGCGTAGAAGATGTTGCGCTGCATGCCGCTCACCGTCGACGGCATCAGGAGCGTCGACATGAGCTGCGACCCGACGTAGAGCACGAGCAGCAGGGCGAGGATCCCGCCCGTCGCCTTGGCCGTGATGTCGTCGATGAAGAGGAAGTGCCCGGAGTGGTGCTGGATCGACTCGCACGTCATCTGGGCGATCTGCTTGGCCGGCAGGTCGAGGTTGATGCCGCAGATCTCGTGCTTGAGGTCGACGCGCAGCATGTAGAAGAGCGAGATGAAGACCGGGGTCTGCAGGAGGATCGGGAAGCAGCCGGCGAGCGGGTTGACCCCCGCCTCCGCCATCAGCTTGCGCTGCTCCTCGAGCAGCTTCTGTTGATCGTCCTTGTACTTGGCCTGCAGCTCCTTGATCTGCGGGCCGAGCGCGGCCATGCCCTTCATCGACCGGTACTGGAGCACCGCGAGGGGCAGCAGCAGCGTGCGGATCACGAGGGTGAGGCAGATGATCGCGAAGCCCCACGAGTCGACGATCGAGTGGAGCCCGGTGAGGAGCTCCTTGAACACGTCGATGAGGGGCTGGAGGATGTTCGCGACTACGAACGCGTCAGTCATGCCTTGGGTGCTCGCTTGAGACGTGCGGAGAGAGGGAAGATGCGCTGGTTTTCGACGAGGTCGATGCCGCTGCCGCCGAAGGGCTGACACCGGGCGACCCGCCACATGGCGAGCACCAGTCCGCGGAGTATGCCGAACCGGTCGACCGCTTGGACGGCATACGCCGAACAGCTCGGCTCGAATCGACAGTGCGGTTGCATGCCCGGCGAGAGCCAGCGGCGGTATCCGAGGATCGGGGCCAGCACGATCTGGCGCGCGATCGACCGCCGGCGGGCGGGCTCGGAGCGCAGGTCGGACTGGTCCACGTGCGCGTGAGGCGCGCAGCCGGAATGGTCATGCATCCGGCGCGTCCTCGGCGGGCGACGCGGCGGCGGGGTCCGCGGGATCGACCTCACCAGCGGCGGTCGCGGAGGACTCCGGCGCCGCCTCCGCACCGGTCGTATCGGCGGCTGACGCATCGGGGGCGGCTGCGTCCAGGGGCGCACCGGCCCACGCGCTCGTGCGTGAGAGGAGGTCGCGCAGCGCACGCTCGATTCCGGCCTGGCCCTCGCGCTCGTCGAGGGCGACGGCGTCGACGCGCGCGGTGATCACGAGATCGCTGCCGGCGGCGAGCTCGGCCTCCAGCACCTGGAGGGACTCGCGAACCACCCGCTTGATGCGGTTGCGGGTGACGGCATCGCCGACCTTCTTGCTCACCGACAGACCGACCCGTGGCGGGTCGAGGGAGGCCTCGCGCGGAAAGACGTGCACGACGAACTCGCGCGCGCCGGTCGAGCGGCCCTGACGGTAGACGCGATCGAAATCCCCGCTGCGGGAGAGCCGACCGCGCTTGCGACGCGCTCCGGCGCCGCCGATGCGCGGGGCCGGCACGACGACTAGACGGTCAGGCGCTTGCGGCCCTTGGCCCGACGGCGCTTGAGGATCTGCTGGCCGGCCTTGGAGGCCATACGGTTGCGGAATCCGTGCGCACGGGCGCGCTTACGCTTCTTCGGCTGGTAGGTGCGCTTCATGGGCTAAAGAGAGTAGAGCACTCGCGCTTACCGCGCGGACCGGCGGAACCGACCGCACCCCGGAGGTGCCCGGTCGATGGAGAAATTCACGCGCCTAGCGGCATCGGACGGGTCCAACGCCCCGACGTGCGCGGAGCGCGCTGGTAGGTTCACACCTCTCCGCGATCGACCACCCGGTCGCCGCGTCATCTGCCGCCGCCACGCCCGCTCCGACGGGTGCGCCTGCATGCTCGAACCGCCCACGCACCAGCCATCCACCGACCCCCAAGCCGCCTGGCGGCTCGTCCTGGACCGGCTGCGCGGACGCGTCGACGAGACCACCCTCGAACTCTGGCTCCAGCCTCTCCGCCCGCTCGACTGCTCGGGCGGCACGCTCCTCCTCGCGGGCGAGTCGCACCTCGTGCGCTGGGCGCGTGACCGCTGCACCCCGCTCCTCACCGAGGTCGCCCAGGCAGCCGGCGTCGCGGAGGCGATCGCGTGGATCGAGGCCTCGGCCGCCGAACTCGCCGCCGAGCCGCCCACCCGGCACGGCCACGACCGCGCGCCCCATCCGCCCTACGCGGGTGGGCTCGACCGACGGTCCACCGAGTCCGTCGACGCACCGCCGCCTGAGCTCCAGGTCGGCGACCCGATCGACGAGACGCTCACCTTCGAGTCGTTCGTGATCGGCCACTCCAACCGTCTCGCCCACGGCGCCGCCCTCCAGGTCGCCGAGCTCCCGGCCTCGACCTTCAACCCGCTCCTGCTCTGCGGCCCGCCCGGCACCGGCAAGACGCACCTCCTCCACGCGATCGCGAACTACGTCGCGACGACCGCGCCCCATCTGCACGTCCACCTGTGCACGAGCGAGCGGTTCGTCTCCGACTTCCTCGGCGCCCTGCGCGCCCGCCGTATCGGCGACTTCAAGGACGCCCTCCGCGGCGTCGACGTGCTCCTCGTCGACGACATCCAGTTCCTCGCGGGCAAGGACAAGACCGAGGAGGAGTTCTTCCACACGTTCAACGCCCTCGAGCGCGCCGGCGCACAGCTCGTCCTCACGAGCGACCAGCCGCCCGGCATGCTCGGCGAGCTCAGCGAACGCCTCCGGGCACGGTTCGCCTCGGGCCTCGTCGTCGAGCTCGACCGCCCGGACGACGCCCTGCGCCGCATCTACGTGGCGCGCCGCGCGATGGAGGAACTCGACGCGCCCTCCGAGCGCGCTCAGCTCTCCCATCTCGCCGACAAGGTCACCGACGGCATCCGCACCCTCGAGGGCGCGATCCTCTCGACCATCGCCTACCGCACCCTCACCGGCCGCGAGCTCGACCAGGCCCTCGTCGACGACGTCGTCCGGCGGCTCTATCCACAGAAGCACCGCGCCCCCGAACGGCCCACGATCCGGCGGATCCAGGACGCCGTCTGCGCCGAGTTCGACCTCGACCACGACGCGCTCGTCGGCAGCTCCCGGGCCGCGGCGATCACCTGGCCCCGCCAGATCGCCATGTACCTCGCCCGGCAGCATACGGAAGCCTCCCTGCCCACGATCGCGCGCGCGTTCAACCGTCGCGACCACACGACCGTCATGCACGCCGTGTCCCGCGTGACCGAGCAGATCGACCGCGATCCGTCCGTCCACAGCCAGGTCAGCGGCCTCGTGGACAAGCTCCGGTAACGAGGCACGGTGGCGCCCCGCCGGGCGTCGTGCGAGACTCGGCCCGCGCGCCATCCACAGCGCCCAGGCACGCCGGAGCCCCGCGGCGCCTCGCATTCGGGCCGTTGTCCACACGCTCCACAGCCCTACTACTCCAAAGAACCCTCTTCTTTCTCTCCCGATGATCTCCATCAGTTGCCAGGCCTCCGACCTCGTCGAGCGCCTCACCGCCGTCTCTCGCGTCGCGAGCGGTCGCAGCGCGATGCAGCCCATCGCCGGCGTCCGCCTCGTCGCCCAGTCCGGGAGCGTCGCCCTCGAAGCCGTCGACGCCGACCTCGCGATCCGCACCGAGCTCCCCGCCACCGTCGGCGGCTCGGGGTCGATCGCGCTCCCCGGCAAGCTCCTCCTCGACGTCGCCCGCGCCCTGCCCGCGCCGACCGTCGAGCTCACGAGCGAGGAGACGGGCTACGTGTCCGTCAACTCCGGCTCGGCGACCTTCAAGCTCCGTGCCCTCCGCGACGACGACGTCCCGCCGCTGCCCCCGCTCGAGGGCGAGCACCCCGTGTCGCTCCTGT
>JAVHXX010000488.1 GCA_031119595.1 Patulibacter sp.
AACCGGCAGCGTTCGCACGGGTCGTCGACAACCTCGGCGCCAACGCCGTCGCCGCGGGGGACGCCCGCGGCGTGGTCCGGGTGCAGCTCGAACAGGATGCGACGCGCCGGCTCGTGCTGCGCGTGGTGGACGACGGCCACGGGATCCCGGAGGGCTTCCTGCCGAAGGCCTTCGAGCGGTTCGCCCGAGCCGACAGTTCACGTCGGACGGCGCCGAGCGGGAACGGTACCGGGAGCGGTCTCGGGCTCGCGCTCGTCCGTGGGATCGCCGAACGGGCCGGCGGGACCGCGTCGCTCCGGAACGGCGAGGAGCGCGGCGCGGTCGCGACGGTCGTGCTGCCCAGCACCGACGCTGCTCCACGGCGAGCCTGATCACTCGAAGTCTCGAACGAAGTCCACGTCCCGTTCCGGGTTCCTCCCAAGGGCCGGTGTCGATGCTGAGCGTCACCCGATCACATGCTGGAGAGGAACGAGCCGATGATCGACACCGCTCGGCCCACGGCCCACCCGCTCGCAGCGGCCCCGGCCACCGAACCCCTCGCCGTCGCCGCGCGTCGTCGCGACCGGTCCCGACGTCGTCGCAGTGCGACGACCGACCTGCTCGGGATCTTCGCCTGGATCTCCGCCGCGGTCGCCGTGGCGCTCTGGCTCGCGTCACCCGGATCGCACTCGGTCGTCGGCATCGGTGGGTGGCTCACCGATGCCGGCATCGTCGCCGGGCTGATCGCGACCGACCTCGTCCTCGTGATGCTGGTGCTCGCCGCCCGGGTGCCGCTCGTCGACCGCACCTTCGGGCAGGACACGGCGATCGCGGTCCACCGATCGCTCGGCAAGCCGGTGCTGTACCTGCTGCTGGCCCACGGAGCGCTCCTGACACTCGGTTACGGCGCGTCGGCGGGCACCGGGCCGATCGCCGAGACGATCGCGCTCTTCTCGACGCCGGACATGCCGCTGGCGTACCTCGGGCTCGGCCTGTTCGTCGCCGTCGTGGTGTCCTCGCTCGTCGCCGTGCGTCGGCGCCTGCCGTACGAGGCCTGGCACGTCATCCACCTGCTCAGCTACGCGGCGGTGCTCGTCGCGCTGCCGCACATGCTGAGCGCGGGCAGCGTGCTCGCGGCAGGGACGTGGCAGCGGGCGTACTGGATCGCGCTGTACGTCCTCGCGCTCGGCCTCATCGCCGTGTACCGGTTCGCGGTGCCGTTCGTCGTGACCGTCCGGCACCGGATCCGCGTCGTCGGCGTGGAACCCATCGCCCCCGGTGTCGTGTCGATCCACCTCGCCGGGCGCGACCTCGACCGACTCGGCGCGCGCGGCGGACAGTACGGCGTCTGGCGGTTCTGGACGGCGACGACCTGGTGGTACGCCCACCCGGTGTCGTTCTCGGCGGTGCCCGGACGTGACCGGGCCCGCATCACCGTCCGGGACCTCGGCGCGGGGTCGTCGCGACTGGGTCGGATCCGGCCGGGGGCGTTCGTCTCGCTCGAGGGTCCGTACGGCCTCTTCACGAGCCGCGCCCGGACGGCACCGTACCTGGCGCTCGTGGCCTCGGGGATCGGGATCACGCCCGTCCGCGCATTGCTGGAGGACACCGACCTCCGACCGGGCGAGGCGACGGTGCTCCTGCGTGGGAGCGATGCGCAGCAGCAGTACCTCTGGCGGGAGACCGCCGACCTGGCGGCGACGACGGGCAGCCGGCTCTTCGCGATGGTCGGACACCGTGCTCGGTCCCGAGCGACCTGGATGCCCGAGGAGGACCTCCGTCGCGGCGTCACCCTGCTGTCGGTCTTCCCGCGGCTGCTCGAGTCGGACCTGTACGTCTGCGGGCCCCGCGCCTGGTCGGACCTCGTCGTCCGCGAGGCCCGGCTCGCAGGGGTCCCCGAACACCAGATCCACCAGGAACGGTTCGAGTCATGAGGGCGCGCGCCGTCGTCGGGGGAATTGTGTCCTCGATCGCGGTCCTCGTCATCGGCTGGCAGCTCGGCGGCCAGCCTGCCGTCACCGCGCCGTCCCAGAGCACGACGTCCGGCAGCTCCGCGTCGGGGAGCGGATCATCGGGGAGCGGGTCGTCCGGCAGCACGGCGTCGGGCACCGGCGGGTCGTCCGTCTCGGGCACGTTCACCGGTGATGCCACCCAGACCCGGTACGGCCCCGTGCAGGTCCGGATCACCGTCGCGGGTGGCAAGATCACCGACGTCACCGCCCTGCAGCTGACCGACCACGACGGTCGATCCGTGCAGATCAGCCAGCAAGCGGCACCGATCCTCCGGCAGGAGGCCCTCGCCGCACAGTCCGCGTCGATCCAGGCCGTGAGTGGCGCGACCTTCACCAGCGAGGGGTACACGACTTCGCTGCAGTCCGCGATCGACAAGGCGGGACTGTGAACGACGTCCTGACCTTCGAGACGATGGGGACCGTCGTCAGTCTCCGCGGAGCGACCGCGGCGGCTGCGTCCGAGGTCCGCGCCGTGTTCGCGGGCTACGACCACCGGTACAGCCTCTACGACCCGTCATCGGTCCTCAGTCGGGTGGCCGACGGCACGATCCGGCTCCCCGACACCCCGGAGCAGGTCCGCGACGTGTACGCACTTGCTCTGGACTGGCGGGAGCGGACCGGCGGCGCGTTCACCCCGCACCGCCCCGACGGCGCCGTCGACCTCTCCGGCGTCGTGAAGGCGCTCGCCATCCGCGACGCGGGAGCGGTGCTGGACGAGGCGGATGTCGACTGGATGATCAGCGCCGGCGGCGACGTGCTCGTCCGTGGGATGCACCGCGGTGTCGAGCCGTGGAGCGTCGGGGTGGTCGACCCGGCGCACCGCGACACGATCGTCGGCGTCGTCCGTCTCGACGCGCCCCGTCGTGCGGTCGCGACCTCCGGGACGGCCGAACGCGGCGAGCACATCTGGCGACGCACGGCTCCGACGTTCGTACAGGCGACCGTGGTCGCCGACGACGTCGTCACCGCCGACGTGCTCGCCACCGCGATCGTCGCCGGCGACGAGGAGGACCTCGGTCGGTTCACGAGCGACGTCGATGTCGACGTCCTGGCCTTCGGGGCAGACGGGAGGGTCTGGGCCACGCCCGGTGCGACCTCCTGGGTCACCGCCGGAGCGGCACCGGTGCCCTGATCGGCCCGCGGAGCCGACGGCAGCCCCGTCGGACCGTCGTCCGGCGGGGGCTGCCGACCGGTCAGGAACCGCTGGTCGGCGATGTGCTCGGCGCATCCGTGGACTGCTTCGGGGCGTCCTTCGGCGGCTTCGGGGCATCGGTCGGGTTCGGAGCGGCAGCGGCCCCGTCCGGTGCGGGCCCGTCCTTCGGCGGGGTGGGTGCTGCAGCTGCCGGTCCTCCGCCGGCACCCGGAGCGCAGGTACCGCCCGGTCCGCTCGCAGCACCCGGTCCCGCCGCGTCGGATCCTGCTGCACCCGGCGTCGGTGCGCCGGTCGGTGCGCCCGTCGGAGTGCCCGACGGCTTGCCCGAGGGCGCGCCGGACGGGGCTGCCACCGGCGTGCTCCCGCCGTCGCCACCGGCGGCCACCGCGGCGGTCACACCGACGCCGCCGATCAGCACGGCGACGATCGCCGCGCCGATCCCGATCCTCCGAC
>JAVHXX010000489.1 GCA_031119595.1 Patulibacter sp.
GCCGCGCACCGCCGCCGCGACCCGCACCGCCGCCGCGACCCGCGCGCTTCGCGCGGCGCTCGCGTGCCTCGCCGCCCTCCTCGCCCTCCTCGTCCCCGCGGCCCCGTCCTTCGCGGCCGGTTCGCCGAACGTCTCCCTGGTGGTCAGCCACCCGGCGACCGTGCTCTACGGCGCACCGGTCCCGGTCACCTTCACCACCACGAACCCGGCCGGCACCGACGGCTACAACCTCTCGTATCGCGCGGAGCTCCCGGTCGGCGTGTCGTACGTGGCGGGCAGCGCCCCCACGGCGGCGGGCGAGCCGACGATCCTCAGCGGCAAGCCGAGCGCCGGCAAGACCACGCTGCTCTGGAAGAACCTCGCGGACCTCGCGCCGAGCACCTCGCACACGCTCACGTTCAAGGTGCTCCCGTCGACGTCGTCGTTCGGGGTCGGCGGCCAGTTCTCGGTGCTCGGTGGCGCCTACCTGAACGCCAACCCGGACATCGCCCCGTCGTTCAGCACCACGACCGGCCTGATCGACAGCTCGACGGCGTCGGGCTCGTCGGAGATCACGACCGGCACGGCGGCGAACACGTCGAAGGTGAACGCGGTGAGCGTCACCGAGGACTCCGGCGGCGCCCCGAACGGCAAGCTGCTGCGCGGCCTGCACCAGCACCAGGCGATCTACACGATCACCGTCGCGAACAACTCGATCGGTCCGACGAACAACACCATCGTCGACGAGTACCTCCCGCCGGGCCTCGAGTTCCTCGGCTGCGGGGGCACGGGCGCCGACCACACCACGAACGCCCCCACGAACCTCGGCAACAAGCAGGAGTACCCCGGCTCGGGCCTCATCACGGTGGGCGCGGTCAGCGGATGCGCCGCCCCGGCCGTCGTCGAGACCGGCACCTTCGACCCGATCGGCCCCGGCCCGAACGCGCTCTACACGCACGTGCAGTGGGCCGTCGGCGACCTCGCCGCGAACCAGACGAAGACGATCTCCTACGCCGCCGCCGTGCCGCTCCGCGCGAACACGACCACCTGGACCGGCACCACGCCGACCGTCTCGAGCGGCAACCAGGCCGCGAACCTCGACAACAACAGCGGGGCGGAGGTCGGAAGCGGCACCACGCTCACGAACTACGTCAACGCGCGCGGCTTCTTCAACGGCTCCGCGCTCGTGAGCTCCGACGCCGCCCTGACCCGCACCGCCGCCGACCTCACCATCACCAAGAAGGCCCGCTCGAGCGCGCTTGTGACCGGCGGCACCACCCAGTGGGACCTCACCCTCGCGACCTCGGAATACCGCGACGCCTCGGCGGTGACCGTCACCGACGCCCTGCCCGACGGCCTCTGCCCGCTCCAGAACGGCGTGCAGCTCACGGCCGGCTCGCCGTCGGCCCAGGACAGCAGCGAGTGCCTGAGCTCGTCCGAGTCGCCGACCGTGCCCTACGCCTCGGCCACCGAGCACGCCGACGGCACGTGGGCGATCACCTGGGACAGCTCCACCGACCCGGCGCTCGCACAGCTCGCACCGAACACCACCCACACGATCACCTTCCCCACGCGCACGCGCTCCAGCTACCAGGACGCGTACGAGGACCAGCGCCCGATCACCACCGGTGACACCGTCCGCAACGACGTCTCCGCCGCGGCGACCGCCCGCCTGGCCTGTGCGAACGACACCGCCTGCGCCCCCGGCCCGGCCCCCGGCACGCAGATCGGCAACGGTCTCACCTTCGCCACCGCCGCCTCGGACTCGGCCTTCGACACCCTCACGGCGAACGCCCCGACCCTCGCCCAGACGATCGCCTCCACGTCGTCGAACTGCGCCACGGCGAGCTACGTGAAGGCGCCGGTGCCGAGCTACTCCCCGGGCGACCGCATCTGCTGGCAGCTGCGCGTCGACTACCCGGCCGGCCTCGCCACCCAGCAGGCGACCCTCACCGACTTCCTCCCGAGCCCGCTCACGTTCGACACGAGCTTCGGCACGGCCGGCGACCAGACGACCGGGAGCGACACGCTCGGCGCCGGCGTCACCCTCGACTCGACGACCGCCACGCCCGGCCCGGGCGGCGCGCTCCGCTGGACCGCGCCCTCGAGCTACGTCGCCGGCGGGCAGGTCTTCGAACACCGCGTCGCCACGACCGTCGGCCTGCCGGCGGGCGCCCAGGCCGGTGACATCACCACGAACCTCTTCAAGGCCGGTGACGCGAACGCCGCCGGCACGAGCGTCCCCGCCCGCGACACCGCCTCGTACCGCCTCGCCATGCCGGTGATGACGGCGACGAAGCAGATCGTCGCGGTCAACGGCCACGCGCAGACGGGCACGACGACCCAGGTCGTGCGCGGCGGCGACCTCGTCACCTACCGGCTCCAGCTCGCCAACGCCAGCACCGACACCACCGCCCAGGCGGTCGAAGCGTGGGATCGCCTCCCGACCGGCGTGACCTGCGCCGACGTGACCGCGAGCGGCACCCCGATCTCCACGAGCGGCGTCTGCACCGGCGACATCATCGAGTGGGGCGCCTCCCCGGCCGTCGGCCCGGACGTCGCCCCGGGCGCCACCACCGACCTGACCTACGCCGTCCGCGTCCCGACGACGATCCAGCCGACCCAGGCGCTCACGAGCACCGGCGGCATCCGCCAGTTCCACACGACCACGAACACCGGCGGCGCGTTCTTCTACTACCCGTCGTCGAACGTCGACCCGTCGGCGGAGCCGAGCGCGAACATCGCCCCGGCGAGCAGCAGCGCCACGCTCACCGGCGCCGAGCCGACCGTCACGCAGTCGCGCACCACCTCGCTGAACGAGAGCAACGGCGCCGTCGACTACAACACCGACCAGACCGCGACGATCGGCGAGACGCTCCGCCACACGGTCACCGTCACCGTCCCCGCGGGCGTCACCGTCCGCGACTTCACGGTCACCGATCCGCTCGACGCCTCGAGCCCCACCCGCGAGCAGCTCAGCGTCGGCTCGATCACCCAGACCGCCGGCCCGACCGCGGGCGTCACGCTCTCGGGCAGTGGCAACACCGTCACGCTCTCACTCGGCAGCACCTACACGGCAGCCACCGGCGCCGACACCACGATCCAGTTCACCTTCGACGGCGTCGTCACCGACGTCGCCACGAACTACCGCACGAGCGCGGTCCTGAACAACGCCGCGACGCTGTCGTACACGCCGCCCGGCGCGACCGCCCCGACCTCCACCACGACCGTCACGCCGCCGATCCAGACGGCGATCGTCGAGCCGCAGCTCACCGTCGACAACCAGGTCAGCCCCGGCGGCGCGGTGAGTCCCGGCCAGACCCTCACCTTCACGGTCCTCGCCCGCAACGGCACGAGCGCTGTGAGCCCGGCCCACGACACCCAGCTCGTCGACACGGTCGCGACCGGCCTCACGCCCCTGAGCGACGCCGGCAACCCGATCGCCGACGGCGAATACACCCAGGGCGGCGCGAGCGGCGGCGGTGGCCTGTGGAACGCCTCGGCCCGCACGATCACGTTCCCGTCGGTCGCGACGATCTGGCCGGGCGACGCGGACGTCCGCACGTTCAAGGCGACGGTCGACTCCCCGGTCACCGGCGGCACGCCGCTCACCTCGTC
>JAVHXX010000020.1 GCA_031119595.1 Patulibacter sp.
CGCACCGCGCGACCGCGCGACTCGGGGCGACGCCGGAGCGGTCCCTGCGCGCGGCCGCGGCGAGCGTCGGCGCGAACTGGCCCGAGCTGCTCGCGGCCGGGATCGCCGCGAACCTCCAGTCGCTCACGGGCCAGCGCCGACAGGTCCTCGCGATGCCGGTGCTGGCACGCAGCGGCCAGGTGCGGCGCACGCCCGGGATCGCCACGAACATCGTCCCGCTCATCGTCGACGTCGACACCGAGCAGCCGCTCGCGGCCCTCGTCGACGCGGTCGCCGCCGAGCTGCGCGCCACGCGCCGGCACCAGCGGCTGCGGTTCGAGGAGATGGCGCGGCTCGTCCCGCCGGACGTCGGCCTGTTCGGACCGCAGCTCAACATCAAGCCCTACGCGAGCGCGATCGCCTTCGCCGCGACCCCGGCCGAGATCCGCAACCTCGCGACCGGCCCGGTCGACGATCTCTCCTTCATCGCCGTCGACCACCCCGACGGCTCCATCGACCTCGCGCTCGACGGCAACGCGCAGCGCCACACCGCGGCCGAGGTCGACGCGCACCTCGCGCGGGTCGCCGAGACGCTTCGCGCGTGCTGCGACCCGGCGGCGCTCGCACGGCCCGTCGGCGCGCTGCCGACCACGACCGCAGCGGATCGCGCCCAGGTCGTGCAGGCGTTCAACGACACCGCCGCGCCCGTCGCCGCCACCACCCTCGCGGCGCGGTTCGTCGAGCAGGTCGCGCGCACCCCGGACGCCCCCGCGGTAGGCGACACCACGGAGACCATCTCCTACGCCGAGCTGCACGCGCGGGCGTCCCGGCTCGCAGCTGCGCTGCGCGCCGCAGGTGCCGGCCCCGAGACGATCGTCGGGCTCCAGCTGCAGCGCTCGGTCGGGCTGTCGGTCGCGGTGATCGGCACCCTGCTCGCGGGCGCCGCCTACCTCCCGATCGACCCGGAGCTCCCGCAGGAGCGCCGCGACTACGTGCTCGGCGACGCCCGCCCGGCGTGCCTCGTGAACGCCGACTGGCTCGACCTCGGCGCGGCCCCGGAGGGCGTCGCGCCGATCACGATCGACCGCAGCGGCGCGGTGGTCGGCGCGCCGGTCGAGGTCGACCACGTGGCCGCTCCGCGCTGCAGCGGAGGTCACCCGGCTGACGCCTCGGCTCCGCGCGGCGCGCCGTTCCCGCCCGCCGACCTCGCGCCACACCACCCGGCCTACGTGATCTACACCTCCGGCTCGACCGGCCGCCCGAAGGGCGTCGTCACCGAGCACGCGGCGATCGTGAATCGCCTTGCGTGGATGCAGCACGCGCTGCCGATCGGTCCCGGCGACGCGATCCTGCAGAAGACGCCGTACGGGTTCGACGTGTCGGTGTGGGAGCTGACGTGGCCGCTGCTCGAGGGCGCGCGGATCGTGATGGCGGAGCCCGGCGGCCACCGCGACCCGGCGTATCTGGCGGCGACGATCCAGCGCGAGGCGATCACCGTCGCGCACTTCGTGCCGTCGATGCTCGACCTCTTCCTCGGCGAGCCGTCGGCGGCCGACTGCACCTCACTGCGGCACGTCGTCTGCAGCGGCGAGGCGCTCCCGGGCGAGACCGCGCGCCGCTACCACGAGCGCCTGAGCGCGCCGCTCCACAATCTCTACGGCCCGACCGAGGCGGCGATCGACGTCACCGCGTGGACGTCGACGCCCGTCGACCCACCCGGCCCGGTGCCCATCGGCCGCCCGATCTGGAACACGCGCACATACGTGCTCGACGACGCCCACCGCCCCATGCCGGTCGGCGCGCCGGGCGAACTCTGGCTGGCGGGCGCGAACCTCGCCCGCGAGTACCTCGGCCGCCCGGATCTCACCGCCGAACGGTTCCTGCCCGACCCGTTCGCGGCGTCCGGCGCCGGCCCGGGTTCGGCCGAGCCGATGGACGTCGGCCCGGCCATCGCTCGCGGCGAGCGTATGTACCGCACCGGCGATCTCGCCCGCTGGCGCCCCGACGGCGCGATCGACTACCTCGGCCGCACCGACGACCAGGTCAAGCTGCGGGGTCTGCGGATCGAGCTCGGCGAGATCCAGGAGACGCTCGCCCGGCATCCCGCAGTCGCCAGGGCTGCCGCGTCCGTCGAGGCGAGCGGCGCGGCGCCGCGGCTCGTCGCGCACGTCGTGCTCGCGGCCGAGCCCACCAACACCCCCGACGACAAGACGCCCGCCGCGCCGCCGCCGGCCACGGTCGGTGCCGCCGACCCGGATCTCGCCGCCGCCCTCCGCGACCACGCCGCGCGGTCGCTCCCGGACTACATGGTGCCGGCGGCGTTCGCGGTCGTCGAGGCGCTTCCACTCAGCCCGAACGGAAAGCTCGACCGCCGCCAGCTGCCGCCGATCGCCGCGGACGCGGACGCGCCGGGCGACCCGGAGGCACCGTCATCCCCGCGCGAGCAGCGGCTCTGCGAGCTGTTCGCGCGCGCGCTGCAGATCGACCGGGTCGGCCCGCACGACCACCTCTTCACGCTCGGGGCGGACTCGCTCCTCGCCGCGTCGCTCGTCGGCACGATCCGCGCCGAGCTCGGCGTGTCGATCTCGCTCGGCGCGATCTTCGCGGCGCCCACGCCGGCCGCCCTCGCGGCCCGCATCGACGACGGCGGCGACCTCGCCGCGCTCGACCTCCTCCTCCCCTTGCGCGCGGGCGGCGACGCGCCGCCGCTCTACTGCGTGCACCCGGCCGGCGGCATCGGCTGGTGCTACGCGGGCCTCACCCGCACCGTGCAGGACCGACCGATCGTCGCGATCCAGGCGCCGGGCGTGTCGACCGACGCCGACGCGCCGGCCACGCTCGTCGAGCTCGCTGCGCGCTACGCCGACGCCATCCTCTCGATCCACCCGGGCGGTCCGGTGCACCTCGCGGGGTGGTCGGTCGGAGGCGTGCTCGCGCAGGCGATCGCCGTCGACCTCCAACGGCGAGGCCAGCCGACCGGAGTGCTCGCGCTGCTCGACGCCTACCCCGGTGAACAGTGGGCGGGGCAGGCGCCGCCGACGCCCGAGGAGACGCTCGTCGCGCTCCTCCACATGGGCGGGCTCGGCGAGCCCGCCCTCGCCGGCGCGACCCCGACCCTCGACCGCGTGCTCGCCGCGCTCACCCGCGAGGGCAGCGCGCTCGCGGCCCTCGGCGACGACACCTTCCGACGGGTCGCGCGGGTCGTCACCGAGAGCAGTCGCCTGATGCGCGAGCACCGCACCGAGCCGGTCGACGGCGACCTCCTGTTCTTCGCCGCGACGGCGCCGCGCCGCGAGGACTGGCTCGACGCGGCAGCCTGGGCCGCCCACGCCCGCGGCACCACGCGGACGGTCGAGCTCGACTGCACCCACGCCGAGATGCCGCGCCGCGGGCCGATCGACGTGATCGGGGCGGCCATCGCCGAGGCGCTCGCGGTCCGCGAGGCAGGCGTCGACGACGCGGCCGCAGCAGCAATCGCCGACGCCTGAGCATCCGCGCGCGGATGGCGCGGCCGGACGGTCAGGCGGCGAAGAGTCCGGCGGCGTCGCGCACGGTCAGCGCGAGCGGCGCCGTGGTGAGCACCGCGACCGAGCCGACGTAGGCGCCGCCGGCGAGGTCGAGCGGGCGCAGGACGGTCCGGGAGACGAGCTGGTCGCGGCCCTCGAAGCGCACGAGGCGCGGGTGGTCGGGGATGCCGGCGATGTGAAGCTGGAGTGGCGAGCGGGTGAGACCGTCGCCGCTGGCCTTGAGCACCGCCTCCTTGGCGGTCCAGAGCTGGAGGGCGGCGAGGTCGCCCAGGCCGTCGAAGCCGGCGATCATCGCGCGCTCGCGGTGGTCGAACGCGCCCGCGCGGAAGGTGTCGTCGAGGTCGTCATCGCGGTCGACCACCTCGAGATCGAGCCCGATCGGGCCGCCGTCACTGATGCACACCGCGACGAGGTCGCCGGTGTGCGAGAGCGACAGCCACGTCGACCCGGGATCACGCACCGCCGGTCCGCGCGACCAGTCGACCTCGAACGACTCCGGCTCCCGCCCGAACCGCTCTGCGAGCGCGAGCCGCAGCAGCACCCGGGCGAAGACCGATCGCTCCCGGACCCCGGGCGAACGCCGCTGCACGCGCTCGCGCTCCAGGTCCGACATGACCGACCAGTCGAGCTCGCTCACCGCGGATCGCCGTGCCCACCACACGTCGACGTGCGCCGGGTCGGTCGGATCGGCGGGGGCCTCGTCCGTCATGCGATCCACCCTAGCCGCGGGCCCCGGCCGCGCCCGGGCGGGCTGGACGGCCCTTGCCGCACGCGTCGGCGAGACCTAGACTTAGTCATATGACTAAGTCTGTCGGCGTCCACGAGGCCAAGACGCACCTGTCGAAACTGCTCGCCGAGGTCGAGGCCGGCGAGGAGGTGGTCATCACGAGTCGGGGCGTCGCCGTCGCGCGGCTCGTTCCCGTGGTGGCGCCCGCCCGCACGTTCGGCATCGACCGCGGGGCCCTCGTGGTCCCGGATGACTTCGACGCTCCGCTTCCGGACGACCTCCTCGCGGGGTTCGAAGGGTGAAGCTCCTCCTCGACACGCACGTCTTCCTCTGGCTCCAGACCGATCCGGACCGCCTCGGCACACATCTGGCGACGGTCGCGGATCCGGCGAACGAGCTCCTGCTCTCGGCCGCATCGTCGTGGGAGCTCGCGATCAAGGTCGCGCTGGGCAAGCTCGAGCTTCCCGTGCCGGTCGAGCAGTACGTCCCGAGTCGGGCGCGCGAGATCGGCGCGACACTCGTCGCCATCGAGCACGACCATGCCCTGCGCGTCGCCGGCCTGCCGCCGCTCCACCGTGATCCGTTCGACCGTCTCCTGGTCGCCCAGGCCGCGGCGCTGGGGGCGACGCTGCTCACCGCCGATGCCGCGGTCGCCGCATACCCGGGTGGCATCCAGCTGATCGATCAGGGGTAGGCGCCGGGGCCAATCGGCGGCAGGTGGCCCTGCCCGCCGACGGTGCGTCGCGCGGGGCCCGGCGATCTCGACGGACCGGGCGCCGGAGGGCGTCGTCCGGGTCCGTACGGTGTGCGGACCGGGCCACGCACCACCCCGACCCGCGCCCGCGCCATGACCGACATCGAGATCTCCAACGACAAGGCGCGGCTCGACGTCGATCGCATCCACGCGTACCTCAGCGACGAGTCGTACTGGGGCCGCGGGCGCCCGCGCGAGTCGACGGAGCTCGGCATCTCGACATGCCTGTGCTTCGGCGCGTACGACACCGCCGACGGCCGCCAGCTCGGGTTCGCCCGGGTGCTTTCGGACGGGGTCGTGATGGCCTGGGTCGCCGACGTCTTCAGCTTCCCGGACGCCCGCGGCCGCGGCGTCGGCAAGGCGCTGATGCGCGCCATCGCCGACCACCCCGACCTGCAGAAGGTCAAGCGGATGGGCCTCATCACCGCGGACGCCCACGGCCTCTACGAGAGCGTCGGCTTCCACGCGCCGGCCCGCCCCGCGATGTGGATGGAGCGCAACTGCGCGCCCGAGCACGAGGCGTGGTCGGGGCGCTGGGCCTACGACGACTGAGCCGCTCGCCGAAGCGAGCTTGCGCGGCACTCGCCCCGCACACTATGGTGGCCACCGTGGACCACTCTGGTGACAGCGGCGCCCAAGAGCTCGCCGACCGCGTCGGGCGACTGGTGCGCGCCGAGCGAGAACGGCAGCGGCTGTCGGCGAGCGCGCTGGCGGAGCGGGCTGGCCTGTCGCGGACGATCCTCGGGAAGATCGAGGCGGGCGACGGCAACCCGTCGATCAGCACCCTGTGGCGGCTGTCGAAGGCGCTGAGCGTGTCGCTCGGCGACCTGCTCGGCGAGCCCGACGCGCCTCGCACCCGGGTGATTCGCACCGGCGACGGTGACCCCATCGGCGACCCCTCCGGAATGGTCGCACGGTTGCTGCACGCCGCCGGCCGCGAGGGCCGCAGCGAAGTGTTCGCGATCGACCTTCCCGCGGGGACGCGGCGCGAGAGTCAGGCGCACTACGCGGGCGTCGAGGAGCTGATCGTGATCACGAAGGGCCGTGCCGAGGTCGGCCGGGACGACGACCCCGCGACCCTGGCGACCGGCGACGCGATGTGGTTCGCCTCCGACGTGCCCCACCACTACGCCGCCCTCGGCAGTGGCGCCTGCCACCTGCTGTGTTGGATGCTCTACCCGCCGACGACCACGTGAGCGCGACCGGTCCGAGCGCCGCGCCCACGCCCACCGACGCGCGCCTGAGCCAGCCGATCCTCGCCGGCGTGGTGGCGTCGTTCGTGGGGTTCGCGAGCACGTTCGCAGTGGTGCTGTCCGGGCTGCGCGCGGTCGGGGCCACGGCCGATCAAGCCGCCTCCGGACTCCTCGCGATCTGCGTGCTCATGGGCCTGCTCACCATCGCGCTGAGCGTGCAAGCGAAGATGCCGGTCCTGCTCGCCTGGTCGACCCCCGGGGCCGCCCTGCTCGTGAGCGCCGGCCATGTCGACGGCGGCTACGCAGCGGCCGTCGGCGCGTTCGCCGTCTGCGGGGCGCTGCTCGCCCTGACCGGCCTGTGGTCGGGGCTGGGTCGACTCATCGCACGCATCCCCGTGCCGATCGCGAGCGCGATGCTCGCCGGCGTGCTGCTACCGCTCTGCTTCGAGCCGGTCCGGGCGGCGGTCGACATCCCGGCCTCCGTCGGCCCGGTGGTCGTGGCGTGGGCGGTGCTCGGCGTGGTCGCGCGCCGCTGGGCGGTGCTCGGGGCGCTGGCGGTCGCGATCGTGGTCGTGGTCGTGAGTCGACCGCTGCACGCCGGACCGACCGGTGCGCTCCCCGTGCTCCGCGCCGTCGCGCCGACCTTCACCCCGGCGGCGCTGATCGGCATCGCGCTGCCGCTGTTCGTGGTGACGATGGCGTCGCAGAACGTCCCCGGCACCGCGGTGCTCGCCGCGCACGGGTTCCGTCCCTCGCTGCGGCCCGTGCTCGTGGGCACCGGAGGCGTGACCGCGGCCGGCGCGCCCTTCGGCGTGTTCGCGATCAACCTCGCGGCGATCACGGCCGCGCTGACCGCGGGCGAGGACGCCCACCCGGATCCGGACCGCCGTTGGCTGGCCTCGGGTGCGGCCGGCGTGAGTTACGTCGTCCTCGGACTCGGCGCCGGGCTTGCCACGGCCCTCGTCACCTCCGCACCCGCCGGGCTCATCGAGGCGGTGGCGGGCCTCGCGCTCCTCGGCTCCCTGGCGGCCTCGCTCACCGCGGCCCTCGCCGACGACGACCTCCGCGAGCCTGCCCTCGTGACGTTCGTCGTGAGCGCGTCGGGGATCACGAGCCTCGGGATCTCGGCGGCGTTCTGGGGTCTCGTGGCCGGGCTCGCGCTGCTCGGCATCCAGCGCGCCGGGTTCCTCGTCGGTCGCCGCGACGCGACTGGGGCGGCCGACCGGTGAGCGGGCGCCCGGCGTATCTCGCGAGCGCGCTGAGCATCGGCGTGGCGACGGGCGTCTACGGGGCGTCGTTCGGGGTGCTCGCGGTCGGCGCCGGCCTGACCGCCGCGCAGGCGTGCGTCATGTCGGTGATCGTCTTCACGGGCGGCTCGCAGTTCGCGGCGATCGGCGTGATCGGGAGCGGCGGATCGCCGGCGACGGCCGTCGGCAGCGCGCTCCTGCTCGGCGTGCGCAACGCCGCCTACGGGCTGTCGATGGCGCCGCTCCTGCCGCGGCCGAGGCTGCGCCGGGCGCTCGCGAGTCAGATCGTCATCGACGAATCCGTCGCGATGGCGAGAGCCCAAACCGACCCGGTCGACGCGCGCGGCGCGTTCTTCGCCACCGGCCTGAGCGTGTTCGTCCTCTGGAACCTCGGCACGCTCCTGGGTGCCCTCGCGGGCGGCCAGCTCGACCCGAAGGACTACGGCCTCGACGCGATGTTCCCGGCGGCCTTCCTCGCCCTCCTCGCGCCGCAGCTCCGCCAGCGGGACGCGCCGGCGGCGGCACTGCTCGGCGCGCTCATCGCGGTCGTCCTGGTCCCGCTCACGCCGGCCGGCATCCCGGTGATCGCGGCCGCGCTGGCGCTCGTGGTGGCGGCGCGTCGCTGCCGCGAGGGAATGCCGCGATGAGTTGGCTGGCGATCGTCATCCTCGCCCTCGGCAGCTACGCGCTGAAGGCCGCGGGGCCGTTGCTCGTCGGCGACCGTCAGCCGTCGCCGGGCGCCGCGCGGCTGCTCGCGCTCGTGGCGGTCCCGCTGCTCGCGGCGCTCATCGTGGTCCAGACCGTCGGCGACGGAAAGCACCTCGTGCTCGACGCGCGCGTCCCGGCGCTCGCCGTCGCGGCGCTGTGCGTCTGGCGACGGGCGCCCTTCCTCGTGACGGTCCTGGCGGCCGCGGCGACGGCCGCGCTGCTGCGCGCGCTCTGAAGGACGGGGGCGGCCGGCCGAGGGACGGGCTGGGCTGGCCGAGGGACGGGCTGGGCTGGGTCCGCGGGGTCGCCTGGCCGCGGGGTGGCGGCGCCGGATGTGGCGGCGCGGCGGGCGAGGGACGGGGCGTGGGTGGCGTTCCGTTCGGGCGTTCGTGGTGGTGCGGGGCGGGGTACGTCCGCGCCGAAGGCGGCGGACCGGGCGAGGGACGGGGCGTGGGTGGCGTTCCGTTCGGCGCGTGGGCGGCGGTGTGGGGCCGGGTACGTCCGCGCCGAAGGCGGCGGACCGGGCGAGGGACAGGGCGTGGGTGGCGTTCCGTTCAGGCGTTCGTGGTGGTGCGAGGCGGGGTTCGTCCGCGCCGATGGCGGCGGACCGGGCGAGGGACGGGGCCCAGGTGTCGTTCTGTTCAGGCATTCGTGGTGGTGCGGGGCGGGGTTCGTCGCACGCTTGGGTGACGCGGGCGGCGCGGTCCTCGATGTGCCGAGAAATAGTCGGAGGTAAGGGCTCGGTGTTCGAGCCGCGAGCTCGCACCGTTCTCCGGTAGGTCGGTGTTTTGGCCGCGGGTGCCCCGATCAGGGCGCGCCGAGCGTTGAACCGGAAATTAGACGGAGAAATCGGCAGCAATGCCCTGCCGATTTCTCCGTCAAACTCCCGGTGCATCGCAAGCGGGGGACAGCAAACGCCCACCAACCCCGCCCCAGGCGCCCGCCACCACGGCCCCGGCCCTCACCGGCCGCCCGTCTCCCTTCGGAGACACGAACCCCGCCCCGACCCAAGGGGAGCGCCCGAACGGAACACCCAGGCGCCTCGTCCCTCGGCACGCGCGCCCCAGGTGCCCGCCACAACGCGCCGTCCCTCGGCAAGCCCGCCCCAGTGGCTCGCCGCAAACGCCCCGTCCCTCAGACCAAGGTCAACCGCAGACGCTGCCCGTGAGCCGCCAGGCGAACCGGCCACCGCGTGGCCGCGATGGCGGGAGAGTTCCGTTCAGCTCCCCTTGCTCGCCGGCCCCCAGGGCCGGCCAGCCTCAGACCGAGCCGCCGAGGTAGGCGGCCTTGACGGAGTCGTCGCCTGCGAGTTCGTCGCCGGTGCCGGAGCGGGTGATCTCGCCGGAGTCGAGGACGTGGGCGGTGTCGGCGCGCTTGAGGGCCTGGGCGGCGTTCTGTTCGACGAGGAGGACGGTGGTGCCCTGCTCGTTGATCTCCGTGATGATCGAGAAGATCTGGGAGATCAGCTTGGGGGCGAGACCCATGGAGGGCTCGTCGAGGAGGAGGAGGCGCGGGCGCGCCATGAGGGCGCGGCCGATCGCGAGCATCTGTTGCTCGCCGCCGGACATGGTCCCGGCGACCTGACCGATGCGTTCCTGGAGGCGCGGGAACAGCGTCATGACGCGGTCGAAGTCCTCCTGGTAGGCGGCGGTCTTGCGGTCGGTGCGGACGTACGCGCCCATCTCGAGGTTCTCGCGGACGGACATGCCGGGGAAGATGCCGCGGCCCTCGGGCGACTGGCAGAGCCCGACCTTCACGCGGTCGTACGGCGGCATGTCGGTGACGTCGACGCCGTCGAAGGTGATCTTCCCGGTCCGCGCCTTCAGCAGTCCGGAGATGGTCTTGAGGGTGGTGGTCTTCCCGGCGCCGTTGGCGCCGATGAGCGTGGCGACGGTGCCCTCCTCGACCGAGAAGGAGATGTCGCGGATGGCCTCGATCTGGCCGTAGTTGACCGACAGGCCTTCGACCTCAAGCAACATCGTCGACCTCGTCGTCCTCGACACCCAGGTAGGCCGCGATGACGGCCGGGTTCTCACGGATCTCCGCGGGCGTGCCCTCGGCGATCTTGCGCCCGAACTCGAGCACCACGATCCGGTCGCAGACGCCCATCACGAGACGCATGTCGTGTTCGACGAGCAGCACCGTGTAGCCCTGGTCGCGGACCTTCTGGATCAGCTTGAGGAGCGTCTCCTTCTCGGCCGGGTTGAAGCCGGCGGCGGGCTCGTCGAGGCACAGGAGCTGCGGCTCGGTCGCGAGGGCGCGAGCGATCTCGAGGCGACGCTGGTCGCCGTACGGCAGGCTCGAGGCGAGATCGTCGGCGCGTTCGCTGATGCCCATGAGGTCGAGGAGCTCGTGGGCGCGATCCTCGGCGGCGCGCTCCTCCCTGCGTTGCCGCGGCGTGCGGAAGAGCGCGCGGAGCACACCGACCGACGAGTGCGTGTCGGCGCCGACCATGACGTTCTCGAGGGCCGTCATCGAGTTGAAGAGGCGGATGTTCTGGAAGGTGCGGGCGATGCCGAGGCGCGTGATCTGGAAGCGCTTGCGGCCGGCGAGGTTCTTCCCGAGGAAGCGCGCCTCACCGAGGGTCGGCTTGTAGACGCCCGTCATCACGTTGAAGCAGGTCGTCTTCCCGGCGCCGTTCGGGCCGATGAGGCCGAGGATCTCGCCCTTGCGGATCTCGAAGCTCACGCCGTCGAGGGCCTTGACGCCGCCGAACTGCAGGGTGACGTCGTCGACCTCGAGGATCGCCTCGCCGATCACCGGCGCGCCGGTGGGTTCGTCGACCACGCCGGAGGTTCCGCCGTCCTTGGAGACGTCAGGCATTGGCACCTCCTTCGCTCGTGCCTTCTTCCAGGGAGGTGAGCTCTGCCCTGAGTTTCTGGGCTCGTTTCGTGCGACCGGCCGGCAGGATGCCCGCGGGGCGGAACGTCGCGAGGATCATCAGCGCAGCGCCGAAGAACAGCACGCGGAAGTCGGCGAGGTCGCGGAAGCGCTCCGGGAGGTAGACCACCAGGCAGGCGCCGATGATCACGCCCCACCGGTTGCCCTGGCCACCGATCACGACCGCCGCCACGAACAGCATCGAGAGCAGCAGCTGGAACGACTGCGGGTTGATGAAGCTCTGGCGGGTGGCGAAGAGCGCCCCGGCGAGTCCGCCGACGAACGCGCCCATCGCGAACGCGAGGAGCTTGTAGCGGAAGGTCGGCACGCCCATGAGCTCGGCGGCGTCCTCGTCTTCACGGGTCGCCTCCCAGGCACGGCCGACACGGCTGTTCTTGATGAGGATGTCGGCGCCGATGATGATCAGCACGACCGTGAGCGCCAGCCAGTAGTACGGGACGGCGTCGAGCACGCCGAAGTAGCCGACCTTCGTCTTGTGGCTCAGGTCGATGAGCGGCTCGGCTCCGTGCCACACGAGGTGCGGGATCTGGAAGAGGCCGTCGTCGCCGAAGATGTTGGGCGGCGAGGGGATGTTCGAGACGCCCGCCGCCCCGCCGAGCCAGTCGGAGTTCGTGGCGGCCAGGCGGATGATCTCGCCGAAGCCGAGGGTGACGATCGCGAGGTAGTCGCCGCGCACCCGGAGGGTCGGCGCGCCGAGCAGCACGCCGGAGATCATCGCGACGACCGCCGCGATCGGCAGCACCACGAGGAACGGCAGCGAGCCGTGCGCGGAGGTGAGCATGCCGACGGTGTAGGCGCCGATCGCGTAGAAGCCAACGTAGCCGAGGTCGAGGAGACCTGCGTAGCCGACGACGACGTTGAGGCCGAGCGCCACGAGGACGTAGATCGACATCGTGAAGAGGACGCCGGCGAAGTCGCTGTCGGGGGTGGTGATGATCGGCAGCTCGAGGAGCGGCAGCGCGTACACGAGCAGGATCGCGACGATCACGAGCGCGACGCGCGCGGGCTTCGGCAGCGCGCGGAGCTTCTTGCCGAGGCCGGTCTTGGGCCGCTTGTAGGCGATTCCGATCCGCGGGAGCTTCGTCTGGCTCATGCCCTGATCGGGCTTGGGGACGCTGGGATCGCTCATGCGCGTGCCCGCCCGAGGGACTCGCCGAGCAGGCCGGTGGGCCTGAACAGCAGGATGACCACGAGGAGGATGAACGCGACGACGTCCTTCCACTGCGTGCCGATGATGGCGGAGCCCCAGTTCTCGGCGACGCCGAGGACGAGGCCGCCGAGCAGGGCGCCGCGGAGGTTGCCGATGCCGCCCATGACGGCAGCCGTGAAGGCCTTCACGCCGAGGATGAAGCCGGCGTCGAAGCGGGTGGTGCCGATGCGGATCATGTAGAGCGTGGCCGCGACGCCGGCCATCATGCCGCCGAGCAGGAAGGTGATCTGCCGGACCCGGACCGCGTTGACGCCCATGAGGGCCGCGGCCTCGGGGTTCTGCGCGACGGCGCGCATGCCGCGACCCGCGCGCGAGCGGCGCACGAAGCGGTCGAGGAAGACCATCATCACGAGCGCCGTGATGATCACGAGGAGGTCGATCGTGGTGACCGAGTAGTCGCCGATCTTGAAGACCGCCTTGGGCGTGATCTCGACGGGCAGCGAGGAGTTGTCACGGGCGCCGTTGACGTAGTCCGCGAGGGGCTTGTCGAGGCCGACGAAGCCGGTGATGCGGTCGCGGAGGCCCATGGTCTCCGAGAGCGCGAAGGACGCACCGATCGCGGAGATGAGCGCGACGAGCTTGGGGGAGTTGCGCTTGAGGAGCGGCCGATAGGCGACCCGCTCGATGAGGAGCGCGATGCCGCCCGAGACGAGCATCGCGGCGAAGACCGAGACGATCAGGAGGCCGATGATGCCGCCGGTGCTCGTGTGGCCGCCGGCGCCGAACGCGGTGAAGACCCAGATGACGGCGAACGTGCCGTACATGAAGACCTCGGAATGCGCGAAGTTGATCAGCTGCAGGACGCCGTAGACCATCGTGTAGCCCAGGGCGACGAGCGCGTAGATCGAGCCGAGCGCGAGCCCGGTGATCGTCAGCTCGAAGAAGTGGTCGAAGAAGAACTGCAAGTGGTCTCTACCCGTGGGGGACGCAAGAAGCGCGTGTGGCCGGGACGAGCAGATCCCGGCCACGACGCGAACGCGGCCCGGCCCCCGCGTGGGGGACGGGGCCGCGTCTGGCTACTTGATGACGGTGGCGTCGCCGATCTTGCCGTCCTTGACCGTGTACGCGTACACGACGGCGTCGGTGACCTCACCCGTCGGGGTGAACTTGATCTGCTTCGTCAGACCGGGCTGGTCGTAGGAGTTGACGAAGGCGAGCTCGTCCGGGCGGGTCGTCTTGCCGGCGGCGATGCCGTCGAGGAGGACCTTCGCGGCGTCGTAGGCCTCAGCCGAGTAGGTGCCGGGCTCCTTGCCGTTGTTGTCGGCCTTGTACTTCGTGGTGAAGTCGGCCGACGCCGGGCCGCACGGGCAGCTCAGGCGGGCATCCTCGGCACCGGTCGAACCGGCCGCCTTGACGAAGCCCGGGTCGAGCGAACCGTCGCCGGAGACGAAGTAGCCCTTGTAGCCGGCAGCGCGGAGCTGCTTGGCGATGAGGCCGGCCTCGGCGTAGTAGCCGCCGTAGAAGACCGTGTCGGCGCCGGACGCCTTGATCTTCGTGACCGTCGGACCGAAGTCCGTCTGCTTCTGCTGGATCTCGTCGGTGCCACCGACGAGCGAACCGAGCGACTTCTTGACGCCGGTCGCGAGACCCTTGCCGTAGTCGGAGGCATCGTCGACGACGAAGACCTTCTTGGCCTTGAGCGTGTCGGTGATGTACTTCGCGTCGGCGGGAGCCTGCGTGTCGTCGTTGCCGAGGACGCGGTGGAAGGTCTTCCAGCCGTTCGTGGTGAGGGCCGGGTTGGTCGCGGAGGCGGAGATCGTGACGAGGCCGGCCTCGCTGAACGCCTTGCCGGTCGCGTCCGATTCACCCGAGAAGCCCGGGCCGACGACGCCGACGATCGACGAGTCGTTGATGATCTGCGTCGCGAGCGGGGTCGCCTTCTCCGGGTCGCCCTGGGAGTCGAAGTCCTTCTCGGTGACCTTGCAGTCCGGGTGGGCCTTGTTGTAGTCGTCGATCGCGACCTTCACGCCGCCGACCATGTTGAGGCCGAGGTTGGCGGAGTCGCCGGTCTTGGCGCCGAGGTAGGCGATCGAGACGGCCTTGCAGCCGCCCGAACCGGACGACGCGCTGTCGCTGCCGTCACTGGTGGTGCCGCAGCCGGCGACAAACGCGGCCATGCCGGCGGTCGCAGCCAATGCGGCCAGCGCATTTCTGGCCTGAGTGGAAACCATGTTGGCTCTCCGTCTTTTTGCTTCGGGCGGGTGATGCGGCCGAGGCCGCACCTGAAGTGGCCGGAACGTACCAGCACGCCAGGGCGTCAAACCGTCGATGGCAGATGACGAAGCGTCGCGGGTGAAAGTCCGGTTATCGGCCGAACCGGGTACCCCGAACAAACCGGTTAGGTGGGAATCGCCACAATCCTCTGCGGTTCCGACGCGCCCGGCTGCTCGCGAACGTACTCCGCGCCAAGCTCGATCGACGAGACTGAGCGGGTGCTCCTCTTGCTGGTCTTTGCGTTGCTCGCCGGCGGTGGAACGGCGCTCAGTCCTTGCGTGCTGCCGGTGCTCCCGGCGCTGCTGTCCGCAGGAGCGACCGGCGGAAGGCGCCGTCCGCTCGGGATCGTGCTCGGACTCGCGATCACCTTCACGATCACGATCGTCGGCCTGGCGGAGGTCGTCGACGGGGTCGGCCTGGGCGACGACGTGCTCCGCGACCTCGCGATCGTGGTGCTGCTCGCGTTCGGCCTGGCGCTCGTCGTGCCCGCCCTCGCGGACCGGCTCGAGCGCCCGCTCCTGGCGCTTTCCCGTCTGGGCCCGAAGACGGCGGGGAGTGGCTTCGCGACCGGTCTGCTCGTAGGCGGCGCGCTCGGCTTCGTCTACGCCCCGTGCGCCGGGCCGATCCTCGCGGCGGTCGTCACGGTGAGCGCGGCCTCGGGGAACACCGTCGCGATCGCCATCGCCTACGCGCTCGGCTCGGCGATCGTGCTCCTGCTGCTCTCGCTCGGCGGCCGCCGGGTGATGGACCGCGTGCGCAAGGCCGGCCGCGGTCCGGTCGTGCAGCGCGCGCTCGGCGGAATCCTCGTCCTCACGGCGGCCTGCATGATCGCCGGTCTCGACATCGACCTCGAGACCGCCATCGCCAAGCACGCCCCGGACGTGTCCCTCACCGCCAGCCTCGAGAACTCGGGTGCGGTGAAGTCGCGGCTGCGCACGATCACCGGCGGGCCGAAGTTCGACTCGGCCACGGCGACCGCGAGCACGACGCCCGCCGCGAGCACCCCGGGGAAGGCCTCCGGGTTCCCGGTGCTCGGCACCGCCCCGGACTTCGTCGGCACGCAGAAGTGGTTCAACACGCCGGGCGGCAAGCCGCTCACGCTCGCGGGCCTGCGCGGCAAGGTCGTGCTCATCGACTTCTGGACCTACTCCTGCATCAACTGCCTGCGGACGCTCCCCTACCTGAAGGCCTGGAACGCCGAGTACGCGAAGGACGGGCTCGTGATCGTCGGCGTGCACTCGCCCGAGTTCGCGTTCGAGAAGAGCGCCGCGAACGTCGCGAAGGCGATCCGGTCGAACGGCATCACCTACCCCGTGGTCCAGGACAACGACCTCGACACGTGGAACGCCTGGGGCAACCAGTACTGGCCCGCCGACTACTTCGTCGACGCGAAGGGCAAGGTCCGTGTGACGGCCTTCGGCGAGGGCAACTACGCCGAGAGCGAGGACGCGATCCGCAAGCTCCTCACCGAGGCCGGGCATCCGCCGTCCGCGGAGAAGGCGAAGCCGACCGGCGTGGTGACGCCGTCGAGCGAGGCGACGCCGGAGACGTACCTCGGGCCCGAACGCGCGCAGGGCTGGCGCGTCCCGCCGACCGTCGGCGTGCACCAGTACGGCGACCAGACGAAGACCGCGCTCGGGTCGAACGGGTTCGCCTACGGCGGGCAGTGGCGGATCGCGTCGATGAGCGCGACCGCCATGGCGAACGCGACCATCGAGGCCGATGTCCAGGCGAAGAACGTGTACCTCGTACTCGGGAAGGGCGCGGGGAGCACCGGCCGCGTGCGGGTCTCCACCGACGGCAGGCTCACGAAGACGCTCACCGTCACCGACCACAAGCTCTACACGCTGGCCTCGTTCCCGACCGACTCGCACCACCGGCTGTCGATCCGGCTCGACCCGGGCGTGACGGGCTACGCGTTCACGTTCGGCTGATCGGCCGTCGACCCGTAGGCGTCGTCGAGGGTGAAGACGATCGCGGCGAGGAGGTCGTCGCGATCGAGCCACTCGTCGATGACCGAGGCGACGCCCGCCACGCTGACGCGGATCTCGGAGTCGGTGGCGTCGAGCTCGGCGGCACGCATCGCGTGGACGTCGCCGGTGCGCACGACGAGCTGCTTGAACCCGGCCGCAGCGGCGCGGCGGACGGCCGCCGGAAGTGTGCCCGTGAACGGGACCGAGAGGCCGGCGTGCTCGGGACGGATCGAGCGGTCGACGGTCGTTCGCGTGGGATCGAGGGCGATGCGGGCCGGCGCACCGGCGGGCGCGGCGGCCCGGCGGCGCTCCGCGCCGAGGACCGCATCGAGCCCCGGGACGAGGGCGTTGTCGGCCGGCCAGCGGGACGCGGCGGCACGATCACGGAGCGCCGCAGCCGTCGGGAGCTGGAGCACGCCGCCGCCCGGGATCTCGACCGGCTCGGTCGTCTCGAGCAGGGCGGTCACCTCGGCTTCACGCTCGCCGACGAGCCACCCGACCGACACGGACGCGCCTGACGCGCTCAGCCACTGTTCGCGCGACGCGGCGCCGCGCGGCGCGGTGTCGAACCCGACCTGCATCGCGCCCGCGCCCATGAGCTGCTCGATCACCGCGCCGTGACCCGTCCAGCGGCCGATGAGCCCGACGCGCGGCTCGTCGATCCCGGCCGGGCTGCCGCGCAGGGCGCACGCCACCGGGCCGACGGCGACGGTGCCGCGCGTCGCAGAGGCGAGGCGGAGCGAGTCGAGCGTGGCGGACCAGCGGTCCCCGAGGACGGCCGCAGCGCGGTCGAGCGGATCGCGGACGAGCAGCCGCGACGCGATGAACTCGAGGATCCGCTCTGGGGTCATCGGGTGGTCGCCGGCTCGCGCATGGAGTGCAAAGGTACTCCCTTCGCGGCCCTAAGCGGACAAAACTGACCGTTCCGTGGGACAGCGCCACAGCGCAGTCAATCAGGGCACCGCGATCCGGCACAGGAGGTCACGGGATGCCGCCGCGGCGAGGCGACGTCCAGGCTCAGGCCGCGACGGGTGCCTCGTCGGCGGCGCGGCCCGCCGGCGCGGGGCGCCGCCAGGCCGGGTGGCGGCTCATCCGCCACAGGCCGAGGGCCGCCACGACGAGCACCGGCAGCAGGACGAGTGCACTGCCCACGCCGAGCTCGGAGCGAGCGATCGCGACGGCGATGTCGCCGAAGATCGCCGCCGAGAACCCGCCGAGGTTCACGAGCGCCGAGGTGCTCGCGCCGTCGGCGCCGTCGGCCTCCTGGCGTGCGAGGTCGAACGACAACATCCCGCCGGCGAAGCCCACGCCGAGCACCATCAGGCAGAGCACCGACACCGCCGCCGGCATCGAGCCGCCCGGCACGAACGTGAGCACGGCCAGCGCCGCCACGACCACGAACGCGACCTGCTGGATGGTGCGGTGGCGCAGGTGTGGATGGCGGCGGACCCACGGGCCGGCAAGGCCGGCGGCGACCGCCGAGACCGCGACGCCGACGAGCAGCACGGCGCTCGCACCGCCACGGCTCATGCCCTGGGCGTCCTTGAGGACCGGCGCGCCCCACAACCCGGTGATCACGATGAACGGCGCCATGAGCGTGAGGTGCACCCAGAAGCCTTCGCGGGTGGCCGAGCGGGCCCAACTGCGGCGCAAGCCGACCAGCAGCGGCGGGCGCTGGTCGGCAGGGTGCGGCCGCTGACCCGGCGGCCGCTCGCGCAGGGCGACGAACACGAGGGCCGCGAGCAGGATCGTCGCGATCGCCGCCGACCAGAACGTGGTCGCCCAGCCGAGGCCGTCGAGGGCGCGGTTGAGCGGCACGGTCGTGACGAGCTGACCGACGGCACCCATCGCCGCGGTGAGCGAGGTGAGTTGGCCGAAACGCTCGCGCGGGAACCAGTGCGCGGCCACCCGCAGGACGTTGAGGAAGATGAAGGCATCGCCCGAGCCGACGAGCACGCGGCCGAGCAGCGCCGGCGCCAGCGTGGTCGCGGCGGCGAAGAGCGCCTCGCCGACGGCGATCAGCAGCAGACCGAGCGCGAGGCCGCGGCGCGGACCGATGCGGTCCGAGATGACGCCGGCCGGGAGCTGCCACAGCAGGTACGCGGTGAGACCGGCGACCGAGACCGCGGCCACGGCACCGGGCCCGACCGCGAAGCGCGACTGGACGTCGAGCGACGCGACCCCGAGCGCCATCCGGTGGAACAGCGCAACGAGATAGCAGGCGGCCGCAAGACCCCAGGCGAGCCAGGCGGCGCGAGAGCCCGTTGGGGCGCCGTCGGACGGAGATCCCGACGGCGCGCCAACGGGCTGCCGCGCACGGTCAGGAATGGTAGCACTTGCATGCATCTTGCATCTATGTTGCCGACGGCTTGCATCCGTGTCAACCACGCGTATGGTTGGCTGGCATGGCGACGACCGGGACAGCGGCGACGGACCACGGCGACGCGAGCGTGTCCGGCGCCGGCGCGCCGACGGGCGACGAGGCGGCCAGCCGTGGCGTCGTGGACGCCACGGCTCCGAAGCTCACCGCGGTGCAGCGCGTCCACGAGCACGTGCGCGAGCGGGTGTTCACCGGCGACTACGCCGAGGGATCGATGCTCAGCGAGGGCCAGATCGCCGAGCAGCTCGGCGTGAGCCGCACACCGGTCCGGGAGGCGTTCGTGCAGCTCGAGACGCAAGGCATGCTGCGGCTCTACCCGAAGCGCGGCGCGCTCGTCGTGCCGGTGTCGCTGGCCTCCATGAGGCCCAGAGCCGTCTGCAGTCGATCGCCATC
>JAVHXX010000490.1 GCA_031119595.1 Patulibacter sp.
CCCTGCGGTCGCCACGGTCCGCCCTGACACCACCCCGACCACCGGGCCCGGCAGCGGCGCGTCTGTGCTGGGACGGTGACGCGCCTTGGCGATTCGGGGCGTGGGTGGTGGGTCCGCCGCCGGCGGTGGTGCCTGCGGCGCTGCTTCTGGGTGCCGGCACGGGGTGCCGTTTGCTCGTGCGGCTCGATCCCTCGGGGGAGTGGCTATGCGCCAGTTGGGGCGGTACGGTCGGTTTCGGTGGTGGTCGTGCGTCGACGGGATGTACACCCCGTCCGAGGAGGACCCCTTGCAGTACATGCTGCTCGTCTACAACGATCCCGCTGCAGCCCCGGAGATCGGCACGCCTGAGGCGGCCGGGATCCATGAGGAATGGAACAGCTACACGGCCTGGCTCAACGAGCAGGGCACCGTGAGCAGCGGCGCCGGACTCCAGGGCGTCGAGACGGCGACGACGGTCCGCGTGGTCAACGACGACGTCCTCTTCACCGACGGCCCGTTCGCGGAGACGAAGGAGATCCTCGTCGGGTACTACGTGATCGACGTCGCCGATCTCGACGCGGCCCTCACCGTGGCCGCAAAGGCCCCCAACGTCACCTACGGCTCGATCGAGGTCCGGCCGGTCATGGTCTACCCCGACCAGGCGTGACCCCCGGCGCCGCAGCGATCGAGCGCGCCTACCGCGACGAGGCGGGCGCCGTCCTCGCCACGCTCATCCGGCAGGTCGGCGACTTCCAGCTCGCCGAGGACGCGCTGCAGGACGCCTTCGCTGCGGCGGTCGTCGCGTGGTCGAAGGACGGCGTGCCGTCCCGACCCGGCGCTTGGCTCACGACCGCGGCGCGGCGGAAGGCGATCGACCGCCTCCGCCGCGAGCGCGGCCTGCGTGACCGGCTCGACGCGCTCCGCCACCTCAGCGAACTCGACGCCGCGTCGCGGACGGGTGCCGATGTCGAGCAGGCCATCGTCGATCGCGAGGCGGTCGAGGACGACCGCCTCCGGCTGATCTTCACGTGCTGCCATCCGGCGCTCTCGACGGAGGCGCGGGTCGCGCTCACGCTGCGGCTGCTCGGCGGCCTCACGACCGCTGAGCTGGCACGGGCGTTCGTGGTGAGCGAATCGACGATGACCCAGCGGCTCGTGCGGGCGAAACGCAAGATCGGCGCGGCGGGGATCCCGTACCGCCTGCCGGAGGCGGCCGAGCTCCCGGATCGGCTCGGCGGCGTGCTGGCGGTCGTATACCTCGTGTTCAACGAGGGCTACGCGGCGACCGACGGCGATCGGCTCGTCCGCGGGGAGCTCTGCTCGGAAGCGATCCGGCTCGGGCGCCTGCTGGCTGCGCTCATGCCCGACGAACCCGAGGTCCGCGGCCTGCTCGCGCTCATGCTGCTCCACGACAGCCGCCGCGGGGCACGCGTCGACGACCATGGCGCGTACGTTTCGCTCGAGGAGCAGGACCGCTCGCGCTGGGATGCCGGCCGGATCGCCGAGGGCCGAGCCGAGCTGCACCGCGCGATGGCGATGCGAGCGCCAGGCCCGTTCCAGCTCCAGGCAGCGATCGCGGCCGTGCACGCGGCGTCGACCGGGGGCGCGGGCGGCACCGACTGGCCCGAGATCGCCGCGCTCTACGAGGACCTCGGCCGACGGCAGCCCTCGCCGGCGGTGCGGATCAACCACGCGGTGGCGGTGGCGTTCGCGGGCGGCGATGGGCTCACGCTGCTCGCGCCGCTGCTCGCCGAGCCGGCCCTCGACCGGTACCAGCCGCTGCACGCGGCGCACGCCGAGCTGCTCCGCCGCGCCGGAGATCTGGACGGCGCGGCCGCGGCCTACGCGCGGGCGATCGAGCGCAGCGACAACGACGTCGAGCGGGCCGAGCTGCGGCGCCGCTCGGCCGCACTGGCCTGACCGCACTGCACGAACGTGGGTTCGGTTGCCACAATGGGTTTGCAGGCCTTTCCGGCTCGCGCTTCCCGGGACCCAACCCTTCGGACTCTGATGCAGCTGACCGTCGCCGATCCGGCCGTCGACCACGTCGACCTCGTGCTCGAGGCCTGGAGCGCCGCGCCCGCGCCGGCCGAGCCCGTGTCGCTCGCCGTCATGGCGAACGTCGACGCCGACCTGGACTCCGTCGACGAGCAGCTCACGCTGCGGCTCGAGCAGAGCCAGATCCCGCTCTGGGACGCCCGCGCCTGAGCGAGGCGGCCGACGCGGACCGGGCCACGGGCCGGGCCGGAGAACGACCGGATTCACCAACGCTGCGGCCGGCGCGAGGCGTGGCGCGGGTCCGGGCGCTGAGGACGGCGTTATCCGTTGCGGCGGGGCATGAACGCGACAGTACCATCAAAACTCAGGTGGTTAGACCAGGTCTGGGCGGTTGGCCCGGGCTGTTCGGGCCACCCGTCACGCGGCGTGGCGCGTTGGCAGCCATGATCGAAACGGCCCGGAAACACGGGCGCTTTCGAGTCGGCGATTCGGCCACGGTGGAGCGTTCTCACCCACGGCGGCTGCGGCCCGTCGCGCGGCGCGGGCCGGCTCGCCGAGGCTGCGTCCGCAGCGCGACGCTCTAGCGGTCGAGCCAGGTGAGCACGGCGAGCACGCGCCGGTGGTCCTCACCGGTGTTCGTGAGGCCGAGCTTCTCGAAGATTCCGGTCACGTGGCGTTCGACGGCGCGCTCGGACAGGAACATCTCCCCCGAGATCGCGCGGTTCGTGCGGCCCTCGGCCATGCGCGAGAGCACCTCGGTCTCCCGCTCGGTGAGGCTCGCGAGCGGCCCGTCGCCACCCTTGCGGCCGAGCATCAGGGCGACGACCTCCGGATCGAGCGCGGACCCGCCCGCGGCGACCCGGCGCACGGACTCGATGAAGCGGTCCGGGTCGGCGACGCGGTCCTTGAGGAGGTACCCGGCACCCTCGGCCCCGGCGGCGAGCAGCCGCTGCGCGTAGTGCTCCTCGACGTACTGCGAGAGCACGAGCATGCCGACGTCGGGGAGCTCCTCGCGGAGCGTCTCGGCGGCGACCAGACCGTCGTCCTCGCCACGCGGCGGCATCCGGATGTCGACGATGGCGAGATCGGGCTTGTGGGCGCGGACCTTCCGCAGGAGGTCATCGGCGGTGGCGGCCTCGGCGACCACCTCGATGTCCGCGAACTCGAGCACGCGCACGATGCCCGCGCGCAGGAGGGGTGAGTCTTCGGCTACGACGACGCGCATGGGAGTTCCGCCAGGAGAGTGGTGCCGCCGCCAGGCGGGCTGATGACCGAAAGGGTTCCGTCGAGGGCGCCGATGCGATCCGCGAGCCCGCGCAGCCCGGACCCGGCCGAGGTGTCCGCGCCGCCGATGCCGTCGTCGCTGACCTCGACGCGCAGCCGCGGCTCGTGCATCGACGGGTCGCTCGAGAGCCGCACCGTCGCGCGGGTCGCCTCGGCGTACTTCGCGATGTTCGCGAGGCCCTCGGAGATCACGAAGTACGCGGTCGCCTCGACGGGTGCGGGCAGGCGCGCCTCGGGGAGATCGTCGACATCGACCGCCACGGGCACGGTCGACCGGGCGGCGAGGCTGCGCATGGCGGGTCGCAGCCCGCCCTCGGTGAGCACCGCGGGAT
>JAVHXX010000491.1 GCA_031119595.1 Patulibacter sp.
AGCCCGGGCAGCCGGTCAGCCAGCGCCGCGAAACGGCGCCGAGCCGGGTCGCAAGGCCGGGTTCTTCGACGAGGCGGCGGAGGTTCTCGGCGAGCGCGGCAGCGTCGGCGGCGGGGGAGAGGAGCCCGGTCTCGCCGTCGAGCACGCGCTCGGGCGTCCCGCCGAGGCTCGTCGCCAGCACGGGCAGCGAGTGGGCGGCGGCCTCGGAGTAGACGATCGCCGACGGCTCCACCGACGACGGCATCGCGAAGATGTCGGACTCGCGCAGGAGCGCGCCGACCTCCTCGCGGGTGATGATCCCGCGCACGTCCACGCCCGGCACGTCGACCTCGGGTGAACAGCCCGCGACCACGAGCCGCAGTTCGGGATGGTCGCGGCGCACGGCCTCGAACGCCTCGACCAGGATCGGGCCGCCCTTGCGCTCCCACTGCTTGCCGATGAACGCGATCTGCGTGGGCTCGGCGCGGTGCTCGGTCGGCTCGGCCGGCACGGCGCTGTTCGTGCCGGTGCCGGCGACGATCACACGCTCGTCCGGGACGCCGTAGTCCTCGATGATCGACACGCGCGCGAACTCGCTCGTCGTGAAGACGAGCTCGCACGCGTGGTAGGTCTGGCGCTCGAGTTCGATCCAGCGCTCGCGGCCACGGAGATCCTCGGCGAACCGGCCGTACCGGTGCGTCGCGAGCATCGTGTGGTCGGTGTACATGAAGAGCGGGCGGTCGTCGGTCTTCGCGTCGAACATCGTCGCGGTCTGCACGACGAACGGCGCGTCGATCGCCCGTACCGCGCGCCGCGCGACCGCGCTGCGGTGCTCGTACATGTAGCTCGTCTCGAGCCGGCGGGCGATGAACGTGCTCGGGTCGCGGCGGGCCATGCGGCCGTACTGGCGCAGGTGCGACGGGTAGTTGCCGAGGGGCACGTTGAGCACGCTGCCGCGACCGATCCGGCGGTAGTCGTGCGTGTCGATCAGGGCCGACTCGCGCCCGAGGGCGGGGTCGAGCGCGGCACGCAGCGCGGCGTTGGTCCCGGAGAACGGGCCCTGCTGCACGAAGGCATACGGAGGGAGCGCCGACTGCGGCGCGCGCGAGCTCGTCATCGGAGAGGAGGGTGGGGGATTCGAACCCCCGAGACGTGGGTTACACGCCTAACGGTTTTCAAGACCGTCGCATTCAACCGCTCTGCCAACCCTCCGCGGTGCAGGTGAGGGTACCGAGCAACGCCCCCGTTGCGGGGCTGCCCGGGTCGTCCCGCCACGGACGCGCCGATGCCTCTATGCTCTGAACCTTCTTGGAGAGGTGGCCGAGTGGCTGAAGGCGCCCGCCTGCTAAGTGGGTATGGGGTTGAAAGCTCCATCGAGGGTTCGAATCCCTTCCTCTCCTCTGCGGCGCCGGGCCCTCCGGCGCACCCCGGAACGCCCAGCAGTGCTGGGAACTTCCGACCGGACTTCGATCCGGTGTGGCGTGCCCGTTAGGGTTCGCCCGTGTCCTTCGCCGATCAGCGCCGCGCGTACCGCAAGGGTGCGCTGAGCGACGACGCCAAGGGCCTCGATCCGCTGGCCACGCTGTCGGCCTGGATGACCGAGGCGATGGAGGGCGGGGAGCCCGAGGGCACGGCCATGTCGCTGGCGACGGTCGACCCCGACGGGCAGCCCGTGGTGCGGGTCGTCCTGTGCAAGGGCGTCGAGGGCGACGGCATCCGCTTCTTCACGAACCTCGGCAGCCGCAAGGCGGTCGCCCTCGCGGCCGAGCCGCGGGCCGCGGCGACCTTCTGGTGGGCCGGACTCGAACGTTCCGTGCGGCTCGTCGGGCGCACCGAGCTGCTGCCCCGCGAGGACGTCGATGCGTACTTCGCCAGCCGCCCGCGTGGGTCCCGGCTCGGCGCCTGGGCCTCAGCGCAGTCGCGGCCGATCGCCGACCGCGCGGCGCTCGAGCACCAGGCGAAGGTCATCGACGACACCTTCACCGACCCCGAGCCGACGGCGGCCCCGGCCGAGTGGGGCGGGTACGTGCTCATCCCGCACGAGGTCGAGTTGTGGCAGGGCCGCGACGATCGCCTCCACGACCGCTTCCGCTTCACCCGCGCCGCCGCGGGCGAGCCCTGGACCGCGGAGCGCCTCCAGCCGTGAGCGTGACCCTCCGCCGGTTCGACCCGTCGACGCTCGTCCGCAACGCCCCGATCGCCCTCCCACAGGTGCTCGGGCTGCTGGCGCTCGTCACGCTCAGCGCGGCCGAGGGTGGGTACCCGATCAGCGACTGGGCACCCGCCGCCGTCCTCATCGAGCTGCTGCTCGTCGTGGCCCTCGCGGCGCTGCCGGTGCGTCGGCGCGCCCCCGGCAGCCGGGCGGCGATCCTGCTCGTGACCGGCTTCGCGATCTGGTCCGGCCTGTCGATCCTCTGGGCCGACGACCGCGGGGCCGCCGCCGACGCGACCACGCGCACCGCCCTGCTCGCCGCGACGTTCGTGCTGTGCGCCCGCTGGCGTCATGCGCCGCGCGCGTCGTCGGTGATCATCACCCTGCTCACGGGCGGGCTCGGGATCATCGCCTGGGGCGTGCTCATCCGCCTGCACGGCGCCACCGACCTCGACCCGTGGTTCCTGTACGACCGTCTGCTCGAGCCCATCGGCTACGTGAACGCCGGCGCCGCGTTCTTCGGCGTCACGGCCTTCCTCGGCGTCGGGCTGCTCGGCGGCAACCTGCCGGCGCCGCACCGGCTCGTCGGCGCGCTCACGTCCGTCCCCGCGGCGGCCCTCAGCCTGCTGTGCCTCAGCCGCGGCGGCCTGATCGCCGCGGCGCTCGTCGTGATCCTCATGCTCGCGTTCCTGCCCGGCCGGGCGCGCAACGGCGCAGCGGTCGTGATCGTCGGCGTGGGGATGCTCGTCGCGCTCCAGGGTCTGCTCGACGTCGGCAACGCCGTCCGATACGACGCCGACGCCGTCACCGTGCTGCGGTCCGCGATCGTGAAGGTGTTCGTCGGCACGGCCATCACCACCCTCATCACCTGGGTCTGGATCGGGGCGGAGGCGAGGGTCGCGCCCGGCGACCCGGTCCGCGCACGTGCCTCGCGGATCGGCGCCGGACTCATCGCGCTGTTCGCGATCGTCGCCGTCGTCGCGGCGGTCTCCGAGAAGGGGCCGGTCACGGTCCACAAGATCCGCCACGCCGTCGACACCATCACCCGCCCGTATTCGGAGCAGCCGGCCTCCGAGAGCCGCCTCACCGCCGGGCTGAACTCCGGGCGCTGGGATTTCTGGACCGTCGCCTGGGACCAGTTCAAGGCGCACCCGATCCTCGGCGCCGGGGCCGACAACTACCGCCAGGACTACCTCGTCGAGGGCAAGAGCTTCGAGAACCCCTCGTATCCGCACTCGCTCGAACTGCGGGCGCTCGGGCAGCTCGGGATCATCGGCAGCGCCCTGCTGCTGGGCTGGATCCTCGTCGTGCTCGTCGCCATCCGCCGGCTCGCGGCGGGTCGCGATCCCGCCGGCCGCGCCGTGGCCGTGGCGGCCGCGGGGGCGTTCGGCATGTGGCTGATCCACGGTTCGGGTGACTGGCTCCTGGAATACGGCGGCTTCAGTGCGATCGTCGCGGCGG
>JAVHXX010000492.1 GCA_031119595.1 Patulibacter sp.
CGACAAAGACAACCCGCTGTTCACCGGCGGCTCGGTGAAGATCGACGGCATCTACCTGCATGAGTACCGCCACGTGTGCAACACGTCGGGTGCTCCGTCGGGCTCGAAGTACGGCGGTGCCGGCACCGTCGAGGGCTGCCAGATCCTGTTCTGCGGCGCACAAGCGCTGGGTATGGCCGACATCGGCCCGCCGGAATGGAACGAGAAGGGCTTCGACTACGAGAACTCCCAGGGCATCGCGACCGGGAAGATCCTCGGCTTCCTGAAGCCCAAGTTCGGCAACATCTACGAGGCGAGCTCCGTCGAAGACTTCGGCGTGATCTCGTGCTACGTGGCGCAGTAAGGAGATCGACATGGCACTCCTCCGCAAGACCCGCAGCGCGCAGTACCTGATGTCGGCCGACTTCACGGCCAACTTCAACGACACGATGGTCGACGTCAACGGCGTCACCAAGACCTTCGGCTCGGTGTTCGGCGACGCCGGCACGTTCGAGGTGATCAACCTGCCCGACGGTGCAGTGGTCACCGGCGGCGAGCTGATCGTCGAGACCGCGGGCGCCGGCCCGACCGCCTACACGATGTCCGTCGGCACCACGTCCGGCGGGGCGACGCTGCTCGCGGCGACCTCGCTGCTGGCCACCGGCCGCACGGCCCTCACGGGCCTGGGCCTCACCGCCCAGGACAAGAACGTGCGCGTGACCATCGCCTCGACGGTCGCCAACGCCACGGCCGGCAAGTTCCGCGTCCGCGTCGAGTACACGATCGACGGCCGCGCGAACGAGGTCAACCCGAACTGATCGGGCCAGGACAGGGGGCCTCCGGGCCCCTGTTCTTCATCCACTGCCAACTAAGGAACCGTCATGAAGTTCACCATGATGCGCGACCGCGTCGTCGCGTCCACCTTCGGCCACGCCGTCGGCTTCAAGAAGGGCGTTGCCACCCACGTGCCGCCTTCGATGTACGAGGAAGTGCAGGCCGCCGGCGCGATCCCCGAGGACGAGCTGCCCGAGCCGACCAGCAAGTCGCCCGAGCTCACCTCCGAAGACCGCAAGCTGCTGCTGCAGGCGGCCCTCGAGGACATCGTCAAGCGCAACGACTCGAAGGACTTCACGGCCGGCGGCATGCCGCACGTGAAGGTCGTGTCCGAGAAGGCCGGCTTCAGCGTCGACGCCGACGAGCGCGACGCCGCCTGGGCGGCCTTCAACGCCGCGAAGTGATCGATGACCGCCGGTGAGCTCCTCGGCCTGTTTCGCCTCGAGATCGACGACCTTGAGGCGCCGTTCCTGTGGACGGATGCCGAGGTGCTCAGCTACATCGACGACGCGCAGAAGGAGTTCTGTCGGAAGACCGACGGCCTCTCCGACGCGACGACGCCGGCGGTCACCCAGCTCCCGATCGCCGTCGGCGATTCGTTCCTCCCGCTGCACCCGTCGATCCTGAAGATCCGCGGCGTGACGCGCGCGGACACCGGACGCACCGTCGAGGTACTGAACAACGAAGACCTCGCCGCCAAAAGGCTGCGCTTCGACGGCCACCCGGGCCGGCTCCAGTACCTGGTCATCGGTGAGGAGCGCAACAAGGCGCGCGTGTACCCGCTGCCCAACGAGGCGGTGCAGCTGCAGCTTCTGGTGTTCCGACTCCCCCTCGTCCGCATCACCGCAGTGGGCCAAGAGCTCGAGGTGAGCGACGAGCACCAGGTCGGACTGATGCACTGGCTCAAGAAGCGCGCCTATCTGAAGCAGGACGCCGACGCGTTCGACAAGTTGAAGGCAGCGGATTTCGAGCAGCGCTTCTACGCGTTCTGCGCCGAGGTCAAGGAAGAAGAGCGCCGCAAGGCCCACAAACCACGAACGGTCGCCTACGGCGGCTACTGAGGGAGCCCCCGCAGATGAATGCACCGACCAGCTCCCAACCCGCGGCGCCGGCGCCGACGCACGCCGAGATCCTCGCGATCCACCAGCGCCTGGATGCCGGCGACCGCCGCATGCAGCGCATCGAGGACAGCCTCGCTTCCAACACCGCGGCCACCGCGCGCGTGGAGTCGAACACCGCCGAACTGCTGGACTGGTTCGCGAGCGGGAAGGGCGCCTTCAAGGTGCTGGAGGGCCTCGGCAAGCTCGCCAAGCCGCTGGCGTCGATCGTGGGCCTCGGTGTCGCGGTCGGCGGCATGTGGGCGACGTTCAAGGGCTTCTTCAAATGAACCCGACGCTGCGCAATCGCCTCCTGGTCGCTAGCGTCGGCGGCGCGCTGGCCATCGCCGGCGTGCTGCGCAACTGGTACGAGGGCACGGGCCCGACCGAGAAGACTGCGGCAGGCGCGACGGTGTTCGTGCCCTACAAGGACACGGGCGGCATCTGGACCGTCTGCCACGGCGTGACCGGGGCGGAAGTCGTTCCCGGCAAGCGCTACACCGAGGCCGAGTGCGCGGACCTCGACGGCAAGCACCTCGCGATCGCGGAGGCGGCCGCGCGGCGCTACATCAACAGTTTCGACCGGCTGAACAAGTGGCAGCAGGCCGCGCTGATCGACTGGTTCTACAACCTTGGCGTCAACGACGCCACCCTCAACTCGACCCTGCGCAGGAAGTTCAACCGCGGCGACATCGTCGGCGGCTGCGACGAACTGTCGAAGTGGGTCAACGGCCGTGTGAAGGGGCAGCTCGTGAAGCTGCCTGGATTGGTCGATCGCCGAGCAACTACCGAAGAGCTCTGCCTGAACTGGGGCGACTGAGTCGCGCCCAGACCGATCCGGAGAACGTCATGGCCACCGAAATCCTCGTCCCCGCCACCACCGCAGCGCAGTCCGATCCGGTCGCCCTCAACGACGGGCAGACCGCGACGGTGTTCCTCACTTCCACCGACCCGTCGCTGCCGGCGAATGTCGGCCTGGTGCTGCAGCTGCAGCGCGCGGGCGGCGCCTGGGTCGATGTGCTGTCGCTCCAGGCGCCGGATCGGGCGACCGCTCGCGTGACGGGGCCGACCTCCTTCCGCGTTGTGCGTGGGGCGCCCGGTGTGCGTCCCGTCCCCATCGGTGCGGAGTACAACATCTCCACCGCTTCGAGCGGCGGCGGCGGTGGCGGCGCCGTGACCGTCGCTGACGGCGCCAGCGTGACGCTCGGCGCGCGCGCGGATGCACCGGCCGCGAGCGATACCGCCACCGCGAGCCTGATGGCGTTCATGAAGCGCCTGGTCGGCAAGATCCCGGGCTTCGGCGCGGCGGCCAGCGCAGCCGCGCTGCCGGTGGTGCTGGCCAGTGACGACGCGCAGATCGGCACCAAGACCAATGCCGCGACGGCGCTCCCGACCGGCGGCGCCGGCCTGATCGGCTGGCTCTCGAACATCTGGGTCGCGATCACCTCGCTGCTCAACGTCAACACGCTGCGCGCACCGCTGCTCGCCCGCCAGCTCCTCGTGACCAACGTGAGCCAGAACATGGCGCTCACGGCCGGCACGGCACGAGTCTCAATCTTCGCCCGAAGCTGTGATCTTCGGTTCGCGCTGAGCGCGACGGCGAATCCCTCGGTGACGAATACCGCGCCCAGCGTCGCGGGCGCGGCGGCCAATGCGCACTTCGTGGCGCAGGGCG
>JAVHXX010000021.1 GCA_031119595.1 Patulibacter sp.
TCGCGTCGGCAGCGGACGCACGACCGTCGTGGATCTCCTCGGTCGCCGCGACGATGAGTGCCACGACCATGCCGTGGATCCACGGCGCGCCGAGCGGCCGCAGCCGACCCGCCGCGAGCTGCGCCTCGATCCAGACGAGCAGCGGATCGGCGCGCGGCCGGCGACGGACCTCGTCGCCGACGGCCTGGTGCGCCGCGAGGAACCGGTACTGGTCGGCGATCGCGAGCGTCGCCGTCGCCACGCGCGGCAGCACCTCTCGCGGCTCGTCGACCGCATCCAGGATGGCGCCCACGTCGACGACGGCCCGGTCGAACACCTGCTCGAACAGCGCCCGCACGAGCGCGTCGCGATTCGGGAAGTGGCGGTAGACCGTGGTGCGGCCGAGACCGGAGGCGTCCGCGACCTCTCGCATCGACGCCTCGGGGTCGCGCGAGAACACGGCGAGGGCGGCGGCCAGCACGCCCTCGCGGTTGCGGGCGACGTCGGCCCGTGGCGCGCCTTCCCGGGTGCTCACGCGTTCAGTGTGCCGCCTTTTCGTGCGCGTCGAGCTCGCGCCCCTGCGTGACGAGCAGCCCGAGCAGCGCACCGACGGCCGCCAGGCCCGCGCCGACGTACATCGCCGTATGCAGTCCCTCGATGAACGAAGCCTGGGAGGCCGCCGTGACGGCCTTGGCGACCGACGCCGACATCTGGTCGGACACCGGCGCGATGCCCTGGCCGACGATCTCCTTGTTCGCCAGGATGCCCTGGGCGACATCGCTCGGGACGCCGGCCTTCGCGAGGTCACCGGCGAGCGACCCGCCGACCGACGACACGATGATCGACCCGAACACGGCCGTGCCGAGCACGCCGCCGAGCTGGTTCGCCGTCGACTGCAGGCCACCGCCGACGCCGCCACGCTCCACCGAGATGTTGCCGACGATCGCCTCCGTCGTGGAGACGATCACGAGGCCGAACGCCAGCCCGATCATCAGGAAGTAGGGCCACTGGCCGGAGTAGCCGGTGTCGACCTGGAGCCCGGACAGGCCGATAAAGGCGACGATCAGCAGCACCATGCCGAGGATCACCGGCGGCCGGGGCCCGAACTTCTCGGTGAGGATGCCGCCGAGCGGTGCCGAGATCACGAACGTCGCGGTGAGCGGGAGCATCCGCACGCCGGTCTGGACCGGGCTGTAGCCGTGGGTGTTCTGGAGGTAGAGCCCGATGAAGAACAGGATCCCGAAGAGCGCGAGGAAACCGACGACCACGAGGACCGTGCCCGCGCTCACCGCCCGCGACTTGAAGACGTCGAGCGGGAGGAGCGGGTCCGCGGTCTTCTGCTCGCGCACCGCGAAGGCGGCGAGCACCAGCAGGCCGGCGACGCCGAAGGCGAGCACGTACAGCGAGCCCCAGCCCTTGTCCTGGGCCTTGATGATCGCCCAGATCACCATGAACAGCCCGCCGGCGAGCAGCACGAGGCCCGGTAGGTCGAAGCTGCCGGCGCGCTCGCTCTCCTTCGACTCGGCGACGTACCGCAGCGTGAACAGCGCGGCGACGAGGCCGAGCGGGAGGTTGAGCAGGAAGATCGACTCCCACGAGACGTGCTCGACGAGCAGCCCGCCGATGATCGGACCGGACGCCACGGCGAGTGCCGAGGTCGCACCCCAGATGCCGACGGCCTGGTTGAGCTTGTCCTCCGGGAACGACGCACGCAGCAGCGCGAGGGTGTTCGGCATGAGCAGGGCGCCCGCAAAGCCCTGGAGGACGCGGAATCCGATGAGCATGCCGGTCGAGGTCGACAGTGCGCAGCCCAGCGAGAACAGGGCGAACCCGATGATGCCCGCGATGAAGGCGATCTTCCGGCCGTAGCGATCGCCGAGCTTGCCGCCGAGGATCAAGAGCACCGCAAGCGCGAGCAGGTAGCCGTTGGTGATCCACTGCAGCCCGGCGAGCGAGGCGTGGAGGTCGCGCTGGATGGTCGGGTTGGCGACGCCGACGACGGTGCCGTCGAGGGCGACCATCATCACGCCGAGCGACACGGCGATGAGGGTCATCCACGGATCGCCGCGTTTCGACGATCCCGCCGGACGCTCCGCCGTGGTTGGTTCGAGGGCCTCGGAAACGCTCACCGCGAAAACGGTACGAGCTTGTTCCGTTTTTATTCTGTGTGGGTCGGCACAGAGGCCGCAGCCCGGTCAGCGACCCGTGGCGGCGGCGCCCTCGAGCCGCGCGCGGATCGTCGACGCTGCCGCGTCCGCGCCGGGCTGACTCACGAGCAGCTCGGTGAAATGCCCGCCACTGACGGTGACCTTCAACCCTGGCTGGCCACGGCGCACCGCCGCGAGCGTGGTGTGGCCGGGCCGGCGCCACGTGCCGAGCTTGAGGTTCGGCAGGCCGGTGCCGGCCTTCAGGCCATGCACCTCCGTGATCGGATCCGGCAAGGCCTCCACGCCCGCCACGTTCTCGAGCGGCACGTCGGTCTCGTGGAGGAGCCCGAAGACGCGCTCCCAGCGCGTGAGCCCCACGTGCAGATGGTCACCGCGGATCGTGATCTCGGCCATGGCTCCGTTCTACTGCCGGCGCCGGACCGGATGGCGCCGGGCGGCCCGCCGTCCCCCGACGACCGTGGGCGCGGAGGACTCGGCGGACGGGCCCGGGCCGCTCAGGCGACGAGGTCGATGACCGCGCCGTCGACCGGCTCGGCGCCCGCGGCGACGAGCGGCCAGAGCGGCTCCGTGAGGCCGTCGGGCGTGACGAGAACACCATCGGGGACGTCCCCGATCGCCGGGAGGTACCGCACGGTGAGGCCGACCTGTTCGCAGAGGAGCGCGCCGGCGGCGATGTCCCACGGGCGCACCGTGCGCTCGTAGTAGGCGTCGAGGCGACCGGCGGCCGTCCAGCAGAGGTCGAGCGCAGCGGCCCCGGTGCGGCGGACGTCGCGGACGATGTCGATGTAGTCGGCGATCACCTGCGCCTGGTGCTTGCGCACCGCTGGGCTGTAGGCGAACCCGGTCCCGATGAGCGCGGTCGAGAGCTCGGCGGGGCGCGCCGCGGCATCCTGGAGCGGATTCACGGCACCGTGGCGGTCGACGAGGAAGGCCAGGCCGCCGCGGCCGGCGATCCAGGTCTCGCGCGCGAGCGGGTCGACGACGACGCCGGCGATCACGCCCTCGGCGTCGCGCACGGCCACCGACACGCACCACGAACGCAGACCGAAGAGGTAGTTCGTGGTGCCGTCGAGGGGATCACAGATCCACACGAAGGCGTCCTCCGCGGCCTCCCGCGCCGCCTGCACGGCGGCCAGGCCGTAGACCTGCCCGTCGCTGCCGGCCTCGTTGGCGGAGATCGGGGTGCCGTCGGCGCGGGCGAGGCCTCCCTCCTCCCCCAGGACGATGTCCTGCGGTCGGCGCTCTGCGATCACGGCACGGATCGCGGCCTCGGAGGCGAGGTCGGCCTCGGAGACCATGTCCGTGCCGGTCGACTTCGTGACGCTCTCGGAAAGCTTCCCGAAGTACTTCAGGAGCACCTTGGCGCCGGCCTCGGCGGCGTCGCGGGCGACCTCGAGCAGGATGCTCTCGACCGCGGGCTGGACGCCCGGCGCGGAGAGCGGCGCAGCACTGTCGACGGACTCGCTCATGCGACGGCCTTTCCGAGTTCCCAGGGGCGCTCGCGCTCGAGCTGGGCCGCGAGCTGCAGCAGCAGACGCTCCTGGCCGGGGCGGGCGGTGAGGAGGATCGCGACGGGCAGGCCGTCCGCGTCGAGCCCGGCAGGCACGGAGATCCCGCACCATCCGAGGAGGTTCCAGACGTTCAGGAACGACACCCGCTGTGCGGACTTCAGCGCGATCGCGATCCCGGACCTCCCGTCGTTCTCACCGATCTTCGGTGGCGGCACCGGCATGGCCGGCGTGAGGAGCACGTCGAAGCCCTTCAGCGACGCCGCGACCGCGGCCTGCTCGGCGCTGGTGTCGTTCGCCCAGCCCACGAACCGGCGCAGCGGCCGACCGAGCTTCGCGAGCGTGCGGACCTGTTTCGACGCGGCCGAGGGCTGGTCGGTCTCGGCGAGCTCCTTGCCGAGCTCGGTGAGGTACCGGACGGAGAACTTCGGGCCGGCGGTGCCGAATTTCACCCGCACCGGCTCGACGTCGTGGCCGATCTGGCTCAGGAGCGTCGCGGTGAGATCGGCGGCGCGCGTCCATTGGGGCGCGATCCGGCCGCCCTGCGGCACGGGCTTGTCGGCCATGCGATCGAAGCTCAGGCCGATCCTGAGCGGCCCAAGCTCCTCGGTGATCGCGGCGGCGAGGTGCTGCGGCTCGCTGAGGAGCACGTCGTAGAGCAGGGCGACGTCGGCGATGGAGCGCCCGAAGCCGCCGCGCACGGCGAGGCCGCCCCACCCCGGCGGAAGGTCGCCCTCCGTGATCGAACCGGGGGTCGGGAAGAGGCCGGGCAGGCCGCACCAGGCGCCCGGGCCGCGGATCGAGCCGCCGCCGTCACCGCCGATCGCGAGCGGCACGAGGCCTGCGGCGACCGCCGCCGCGGACCCGCCGCTCGAGCCGCCGGGCGTGCGGGTCGGGTCCCACGGGTTGCGGGTCGCGCCGCCGAGCTCGGTCTCCGTGAAGGGGAACAGGCAGAACTCGGGCGTGCGCGTGGCGCCGACGATCACGGCCCCGGCGGCACGCAGCAGGGTCACGACCTCGTGGTCGGCGGGCTCCGCGTGCGTGATGGCCTTGCTGCCGTGGGTGACGACGTCGCCGGCGGTGGCCATGTCGTCCTTGAGGGCGACCGGCACGCCGGCGAGCGGCAGGTACTCGCCCGCGGCGACCCGCGACGCGACGGCGTCGGCCTCGGCGAGCGCGGCCTCGTGACGGATCCGGATGAAGGCGTTCAGGACCGGTTCGGCGGCGTCGATGCGGGCGAGCGCCGCAGCGGCGACGTCGCGCGGGTCGAGGTCGCCGGACCGCACGCGTGCGGCGACCGCCGTCGCACTCGCCCAGCGCAGCTCCTCGATCAGTGGCGTGAACGTCCCGGCGGCGGTGTCGGTCACGGGCGTGCGGCGGGAGTCGCGGGCATGCGGTCGACTGTACCGCCGACCGTCTCGGGCCTTCCCACGCGCCCCCGCGCGAGACGCGACGCCCGCCGCGGGCCGCAGGCCGAGCGCCGGAACGGGCCACCCGGTCCCGGGCATTCGGCCCACGCGAGCGGAACGTCTGGGCTCTCCGGCCGTGGACGCGCCGCATACGGTCCGACACCGGTCCACATACCGCGCTCATGCTTCACGGCCAATACACCGGAGGCCGACACGTTTGACGAGTGCCCGTGACCGCAACGAAGTCGAAGACCAGCGCCGCCAAGGCCAAAGCCCGCGCGAAGGCGAAGGCCAAGAAGCTGCCCGTCTGCACGGCCAAGGACCTCAAGACGAAGAAGGCCAAGCGCCGCAAGTGCCGGGTCGTCACGAAGACGACGAAGCCGGCGACGAAGGCCGCTGCCGTCACCAAGACCCCGATCGGCACGCATCCGTCGTCGCCGACCGGCCCGGCCGCCGCCCCGCCCGCGACCTCCGGCGACCCGACCGCGTGGACCCCGCTCCCCGGCGTCGCCGACCAGCGCACGGACGGCCTCCGCACCTACACCGGCGCCTTCGGCACCGACCAGGCCACGCGCCTCCTCTTCCGCGCCGGCTTCGGCCCGCTCCCCGGTCAGGCCGAGGCGTTCGCCGCCCTCGGGGTCGCCGCCGCCGTCGACCGCCTCGTGAACCCCGGCCCGGCGCAGCTGGTCGGGCCCGCGCCGTCCGGCGACTTTCTCGTCGGCGGGCAGTTCGCCCCGGCCGACAAGTGGGGTCACGGCCATCTCCAGTGGCTCGACCGCATCGCACGCTCCACCGACCAGCTCGGCGAGCGCATGACGCTCGTGATGCATGACTGGATCGCGATGAGCGCGGAGAAGATCTCCGGTGACCAGATGATCGCGTCGATCGGCAAGCTGCGGAACGGCTGGCGTGGCTCCTTCCGCCAGCTCATGCAGTCGATGACGATCGACCCCGGCATGCTCGTCTGGCTCGACGGCCTCGACTCCGAGTCGAGCGACCCGAACGAGAACTACGGGCGCGAGCTCATGGAGATGTTCACGCTCGGTGCCGACCGCGGCGCGTACACCGAGGACGACATCCGCGAGAACGCCCGTGCCCTCACGGGCTGGGTCGCCGACTGGAGCGAGGCGCGCGGGCTCTACAACTTCCGCTTCTGGCCCGACCGCTGGGACCAGACCGTGAAGGTCCTCTTCGGCGGCACCACCTACGAGCGACGCGGCAACTTCAAGTACAACGACGTCGTCGACGCGTGCATCGACCACCCGCTGCACCCGTCGTTCGTGGCGCTGAAACTCTGGTCGGCGTTCATCCCGACCCCGCCGACCCAGCAGACGCTCGACGAGCTCTGCGCGCTGTACCGCAGCAGCGGCGAGCAGCTCCTGCCGCTCGTCCAGGCGATCCTCCTGCACCCGGACCTCTACACGGGCCCGTCGATGACGAAGTCGCCGGTGACCTACGCCGGCGGCCTGCTGCGCAGCAAACGCGCGGGCATCGACACGGACGCGTGGACGTGGGTCTGCGACATGATGGGCCAGTTCCTCTGGTACCCGCCGAACGTCTCCGGGTGGAACGAGCGCGCGTGGCTCAACACGACCACGTACGAGGGCCGCTGGTACGCGGCGCAGTACTTCGTCAACGACGGTGACGTCCCCACGTACGAGGGCAGCACCGAGACCCCACAGCAGGCCGTCGACGCGGCCCTCGCCTTCTGGGGCACCCCCGTCCTCTCCTCCGACCACCGGGCGATGCTCCTGCAGCACGCGACCGATGCCATGAAGACCAACCTCTGGTCCGATGCCGCCCGGCGCACGCTGCGGCAGCAGACGCTCCGGATGCTCGTCGTGGCCGCCCCCGACTTCCAGGTGAGCTGACCATGCACCACCACTGCCAGAACTACGCGCGCTCCAAGGCCGGCTTCGCGATGCCCGGCGCCGGCCTCCCCGTGATCGAGCCGGGCATGCCGACGCCCGCCGGCACCGGCCTCACCCGCCGCTCGCTCGCCCTGCGCTCGCTCGGCCTCGGCATGGCCGTGTACGGCGCCGGCGCGATGACGAACTCCGAGCGGGTCGAGGCGGCGATCAACGACGCTCTCGCCGAGCACAAGGTCGTCATCTCGATCTTCTTCGACGGCGGCTGGGACGCCCTCTCCGTGCTCGCGCCGTTCGGCACCGACCACAAGCACGAGGCGAACGCCGCAAAGCTGCGGCCCGGCCTCTCGGGCAACGCCGCCATCCCGCGCGCGCAGGCGAAGGTCTTCAAGGCCGATCCGAGTCTGTCCTGGCATCCCGCCGCCACGGCCCTGTCGGACCTGTGGGACGGCACCGACGTCGGCATGGCCGTCGCCCCGGCGGTCGGCTACCCGAACGCCAACCAATCGCACTTCACGAGCCGCCATTTCTGGGAGGTCGGCGCCCTCGACGTCGGCGGGACCACCGGCTGGATGGGCCGGTACCTCGACCAGGTCGGCCGCCCGGACCTCCCGATCCAGGGCATCTCGATGGGCGGCAACCTCTCGCCGATGCAGGCCACCGCGAACGTGCCGGTCTCCGCGGTCTACGACATCGCGAACTACTCCTACGACTACCCGCACTCCTGGGGCGACATGTCCGATGCCGCCACGCGCGCGCTCCGTGGCCTCGGCGCCCGCGCGACCGCGGACGCGCAGCTCGCGACCGCCCGCATGGTGACCGGTGCGTCGTTCCAGCTCGTCGACGACCTCACCGCAGCGCAGTCCGCGGCGGCACCTGCGGACGGTCTCTACGGCTCCACCCCGACCGAGATGGGTGCGCGCCTGCGCGACACCGCCCGGCTGCTCGACACCCGGATCAGCGGCTCGTCCCTGCCGATCCGCTGCATCTCGATGAGCGCGCAGGGCGGCTACGACACCCACTCGAACGAGACCGACTCCTTCGCGACCGACCTGAAGGCCAACTGCGACGCCATCAAGGCGTTCTGGCAGGACCTCAAGAACCGCGGCCAGGACGACCGCGTCCTCATGCTCGTGTGGAGCGAGTTCGGGCGTCGCCCGGAGGAGAACGGCAGTGGTGGCTGCGATCATGGCGCAGCCGGCACAGCCTTCGTGATCGGCAAGAACGTGAAGCAGGGGCTCATCGGAGAGTTCCCAGGCCTGAAGGCTGCGGGTTCAACGGATTCCGGTCTTTCGGACGACGGGAATCTGCGCAATACCAGTGATTTCCGGTCCATCGAGGCTGCGGTCCTGGAGCAGTGGCTCGACACCGACGCAACTGCAATCCTTCCCGGCATCGCCGGTATCCCCCGCGCCCAGCTGCTGTAGCCGGCAGGGTCGGGCGGCGACCCCCTTCCACCGCCACACGGCCCTCTGTCCCGGGCCGCGGATCCAGCACGTACGGCCATGGCCACCTCCCATTCGACGACCGCCGCGAAGGCGACGACCAAGCACGCGAGCGCGAAGCGCTCGGCGAAGAAACACGCCGCGCGCAAGGCGACGAAGAAGAACGCCAAGAAGAAGCTGCCGGTCTGCACGTCGAAGGACCTGAAGACCAAGAAGGCCAAGCGGCGCAAGTGCCGCGTCGTGAAGGCCAAGCCGAAGGTCGTCTCGCCGCCGCACCGCGCGACGCCCACCGGGCCGGTCGCCGCCCCGCCCGCCACCGCCCCGGGCCGCGACGCCTTCCCGACGGCGCAGACGCCGGCCGGCGCCACCGACGGCGCCCGCGCCTACACCGGTTCCTTCGGCGTGGCCCAGGCCGCGCGGCTGCTGCACCGCGCCGGCTTCGGCCCGGTGCCGGGCCAGGCGGAGGCGTTCGCCGAGCTCGGCCTGCTCGGCGCGGTCCAGGCGCTCATCGACCCCGGCCCGGCGGCGCTCGTCGGTCCCGCGCCGACCGGCGCCTACCTCGTCGGCGGGCAGTTCGCCCCGGCCGACAAGTACGGCCACCTGCACCTCGCGATGCTCGACCGGCAGGTCCGCAGCACCGACTCGCTCACGGAGCGCATGACACTCGTGCTTCACGACTGGTTCGGCGTCGGCACCGACAACGCCGGCGGCCTGCGACTCATGGCGGGCCACATCGACCTGCTGCGCGCGAACTGGCGGGGTTCGTTCCGCGACCTCCTCATGAAGGTCACGCAGGACCCCGCGATGCTCACGTTCCTCAACGGCACCGACAACACGAAGGCCGCCCCGAACGAGAACTACGGGCGCGAGCTCATGGAGCTGTTCACGCTCGGCGCCGACCGCGGCGCCTACACCGAGACCGACGTCCGCGAGATGGCCCGTACCTTCACGGGCTTCCGGGTCGACTACTCGGCGTCGCTCGGGCTCACGAACTTCCGCTTCGACCCGACCCGCTTCGACCCGGGCACGAAGACCCTGTTCGCGGGTACGCCGTACGAGCGCTCCGGCCGGCTCAGCTGGCAGGACGGCGTGAACGCCGTCGTCGACCATCCGATGCACCCGTCGTTCGTGGTGCTGAAGCTCTGGTCGTACTTCATCCCGACGGCCCCGTCGCCGCTCACCCAGGCCGACCTCGAAGCGATCTACCGCGCGCACGGCGAGCAGCTCGAGCCGCTCGTCCAGGCGATCCTCCAGCACCCGGACCTCTACACCGGCCCGGAGATGGTGAAGCCGCCGGTCGTGCATGCCGCGGCGCTCCTGCGGGCACGCGAGTCCGGGATCACCACCGACGCGTGGATCTCCCGCTGCAGCGCCGCCGGTCAGCTCATGGGCTATCCGCCGAACGTCTCCGGCTGGAACGACCGCGCGTGGCTCAACACCTCGACCCACTCCGCGCGGTGGGGGTTCGTCCAGGAGCTCATCACGCCCGCCGTCGTGCGCGCCGCCGACTACACCGGCAAGGCGGAGTCGAGCGACCAGGCCCTCGCCGCCGCCCTCACGTTCTGGGGCACGCCGCAGATCAGCGCCGACCATCGCGCGGCGATGCAGGTCGTCGCCGCGCAGACCTGGGTGCCGAAGACACCGGGCGACCAGTACGGCTCCCTCGCGACCTTCCTCGCCCACCGCCAGAACGCGCTCCGGCAACTCGCCGCGGCCGCCCCGGACTTCCAGGTCAGCTAGATGCACCGCCACTGCCACGACTACGCCCGCTCCTACGCGTCCGCCGGCCAGGGCCTGCCGTCGATCGAGCCCGGCATGCCGCTGCCGGCCGGCACGGGCATGTCGCGCCGGTCGATGATGCTGCGTTCGCTCGGGCTCGGCGTCGCCGTGTACGGCGCGGGTGCGCTCGGCACCACCGAGCACGTCGAGGCGGCGATCAACGATGCCCTCGGCGAACACAAGGTCGTGATCTCGGTCTTCATGGACGGCGGCTGGGATGCGTTGTCCGTCCTCGCGCCGTTCGGCACCGACCACACGCACGAGGCGAACGTCGCGGCGCTGCGGCCCGGGCTGCTCGGCTCGATCGACCGCACCCTCGCGACGCCGCTCGCCGCCGACCCCAGCCTGTCCTGGCACCCGAGCGCCGCTGGCCTGCGCGACCTCTGGAACGACCCGAACGTCGGCGTCGCCGTGGCGCCCGCCGTCGGCTACGCGACCCCGAACTACTCCCATTTCACGAGCCGCCACTTCTGGGAGGTCGGCGCCCTCGACGTGAACGGGACCACCGGCTGGATGGGCCGCTACCTCGACCGCGTCGGCCGCCCGGACGTGCCGCTGCAGGGTCTCACGATGGGGTCCGCGCTCTCGCCGACGCTCGCCACCGCGAACGTCCCCGTCGCCGCCGTGTTCGACATCGACCGCTACACGTACAGCTACGTCGGCGCCAGCGGCCGCGTCACCGACGTCGCCACGGCCCAGCTGCGCGCCCTCGCCGCGAAGGCCAGCGGCGACACCCAGCGCGACCAGTCGCGGATGGTCACCGGGTCGTCGTTCCAGCTCGTCCAGGACCTCGCCGGCACCTCGGCCACCCCGCTCCCGACGGTCGCCTACCCGACCGACCCGAGCTACTTCGTCGACTCCCTCAAGGACGTCGCGCGCTTGCTCGCCACGAACGTCTCCGGGGCGTATCTCCCCGTGCGGTGCGTGGCCCTGCGCGGCCACGGCGGGTTCGACACCCACTCCGACGAGGCCGCGTCGTTCGCCGACAACCTCCGCATCACCACGCAGGGGATCAAGGCGTTCTTCGCCGACCTCGCCGCCCGTGGACAGGACGACCGCGTGGTGATGCTCGTCTGGAGCGAGTTCGGCCGGCGGCCCGCCGAGAACGGCTCCGGCGGGTGCGACCACGGCGCCGCGGGCAACGCCTTCGTGATCGGGAAGACCGTGCGCCAGGGGCTCATCGGCGAGTTCCCCGGGCTGGTCAAGGCCGGGACCACCAGCGCGGGCCTGATGACCGACGGCAACCTCCGCGCCACCTCCGACTTCCGCGGCATCTACTCGGCCCTCCTCGAGCAGTGGCTCGGCACCGACGCCGACGGGATCATCCCCGGGGCGGGTGCCCGGCCCGGCGCCGGAGCGTTCGCCCGGCCACAGCTCGTCTGACGGCCTCGCGCCCGCCGCTGCTCCGCCCGCGCCCACTCGCTCCCGACGCCGCCCGACCCGACCGATCTCCCAGTCGACCCATGCCGCTCCGCTCTGGCCCCTCCACCCGCCGCCGCTTCCCGGCCCTGCTCGCCGCCACGGCGCTGGTCCTCGGGGCGGTCGGTGCCGGCACGGCGCCGACCGGAGCGTCGGCGATGGACATGGCCAGCATGCCCGGGATGTCGAGCACACACCCCGCCGCGGCGCACGCGGCCGCGACGGCGACGCACACGGCCGGCACGCCGCATCACGCACCGTCATCGATGTTCGAAGTCGGGACGAAGGCGAGGCCGCTCTACGGCCGGGACCTCGACGGACCGCTCTGGGCGGCGTCGCCACGCAGCGTGCCCGGGCGTGCGTTCCACGGGACGTTCGCGGAGATCTGGGTCGCCGAGCAGCTCGCGAAGCGCGCCGCGGTAGCGTCCGCGACGGCGGCCGACGCGCCGGTCGCCACCGCCGCGCGCGCCACGGCCACGACGGTTCTGACGACCGCCGAGGCCACCAAGAAGCTCTCGAAGACCTGCCAGAAACTGATCAAGAGCAAGACCGGCAAGCTCAGCAAGGCGAACCGCAAGAAGCGCACGAAGTGCCTCGACCAGCGGGCGAAGCTCGTCGAAGCATCGAAGAAGGCGGCAGGCGAGCCGTCCACCGGCACCACGCCCGCGACCGCGCCAGCTGCCCCGATCCAGGGTCCGTCACCGGTCGTCACGAAGCCGTCCACGACGGGCCCCTCACCGACCCCCACACCCACGCCGACCCCCACACCCACGCCCGCCCCCGGCTCGACGGGCATCGATCCGAGCACGGTGGTCTGCAGCGCCGTCGGCGTGAGCGCGATCGACATCCAGCCGTTCGGCCTCACCCGCGGCGTGATGTGCACCTCCGACACGGACGGCACCGTGAACTTCGAGTTCACGAACAAGGACGCCCAGCCACATGGTGTCGCGATCAAGGCGACCGGGGCAGCCGACAGCACCGCGAAGGTCATCTTCGGGTCGCTCGGATCGCATTCCGGACCGGTCAGCGCCAACGTCGTCCTGAAGCCGGGCAACTACACGCTGCTCTGCACGATCCCGTCGCACAACGTCACCACCTCCACCCAGACCTCCATGGAGGTCAACATCCAGGTGCTGACCAAGGCCGACTTCATCGCGCAGGGCTACGCCGGCTGATCCGACCCCCGCGGCGGGCCGGCGGCCCGCCGGACGGATTCTGAACCCGGGCGTGCCGCGGCCCGTACCCCGGTCATGGCCCCAGCTGTCCTCTGGTACCGCCGAGACCTGCGCGTCCACGACCTGCCGGCGCTCGCGGCAGCGATCGAGGACGGCGCCGACGACGGGGTGATCCCCGTCTTCTGCTTCGACGACACCCTCCTGCACGGGCGGTTCGCGAGTGCTCGGCGCACCGGCTTCCTGCTCGAGACGCTCAAGGCGCTCGACGCGCGTTGGCACGACCTCGGCGGGCGCATGTGGTGGCGGCGAGGCGATCCGGCGAAGGAGCTCGCGGAGGTCGTCGAGCTCACCGGGGCGACGGTCGTGCACGCCACCGAGGACGTGACCGGCTTCGCGCGGCGCCGCGACGACCGGGTCGGCAAGGCGCTGCAGGACGCCGGCGTCCCGCTCACCCTCCACCCCGGCCTTGCGATCGCCACGGACCTGCGGGCGATCACCACGAAGGACGGCCGGCCCCCGATCGTCTTCACCCCCTTCTCCAAGACCTGGGCCGCGCAGCCTCGACGCGACCTCATCAAGGCTCCGCGGTCGCTGCACACCCCCCGCGGCGACCGCGGACACCTGCCGACGTTGGTCGACCTGGGCTTCGACGAGGCCGAAGCCCGGGTCGACGACGCACCGGAGGCAGGCGAGATCGCAGGCGTGCACCACGCCAAGACGTGGTCGGACGGCGGCCTCGCGAAGTACAACGACCTGCGGAGCGAACTCGACGCCCGGACCTCGCGGCTGTCGACCTACCTGCACTACGGCTCGCTCTCACCGCTGCTCGCCGAACGCCTCATTCTCGACGCAGGCGGCCCCGGCTCGCAGACCTTCCGGAGCGAGCTCGCCTGGCGCGACTTCTACCTCCACGTGCAGCTCCAGTTCCCGCACACGGCCACGCTCGAGTTCCAGGAGCGCTATCGCGAGCTGTCCTGGGAGACCGACGACGATGCCCTCGCGGCCTGGAAGGCCGGACGCACCGGATATCCGGTGGTCGACGCCGCGATGCGACAGCTCGCCGCCACGGGCTTCATGCACAACCGCGCGCGGATGATCGTCGCGTCGTTCCTCACGAAGGACCTCCACATCGACTGGCGCGAGGGCGAGAAGCACTTCATGCAGCACCTCCTCGACGGCGATCTCGCCAGCAACAACGGTGGCTGGCAGTGGACTGCGAGCACGGGCACCGATCCCGCCCCGTACTTCCGGCGGATGTTCAATCCGACCCTCCAGCAGCAGAAGTTCGACGCCTCCGGCGACTACGTGCGCCGGTGGTGCCCGGAGCTCGCCGGCGTCCCCGACAAGCACCTCGCCGAGCCGTGGAAGATGACGCCCGAGCAGCAGGAGGAAGCGGGCTGCGTCATCGGCGACGACTACCCCGAACCGATCGTCGACCACGCCGAGGAACGCAACCACGCCAAGGAGCGGTACCAGGCCGTCGCCGGGTGATCCGGCGGGCGCGCGTGGGCGTTCGCCTGCGCGGCGCGAACGGAGGCGCACGCCCCCGCATCGTCCGTTAGGTTCGGGCCCGTGCCGCCCGTCCCGACGTCCTCCGAACCCGTCGCCGTCGTCGGCGGATCCGGGGCCCTCGGCTCGGGGCTCGCGCTGCGCCTCGCGGCGGCCGGCGTGCCGGTGCTGCTGGGCTCCCGCGACTCGGACCGTGCCGTGGACGCCGCGCGGAAGATCGAGGCGAAGCTCGCGACCCGGGAGGCCGCGGCGTCGCCCGGCGCAGCCCTGCGCCCGGTCACGAACGCCGACGCCGTCGCCGGCGCCGAGATCGTGCTCCTCTGCGTTCCCTTCCGCAACCACTCCGAGACCTTCACCGCCCTGAAGGGCGTGTTCCGGCCGGGCCAGGTCCTCGTCGACGCGACCGTGCCGCTGGCGGCCGCGATCAGCGGCAAGGCGACCCGCACGATCGGCGTCTGGCAGGGCTCGGCGGCCCAGCAGGCGCAGGAGATGCTCCCGGACGGCGTCCGCGTGGTGGCCGGTCTGCACACCGTCGCGGCCCGCACCCTCGGTGACCTGGCCCACGCCTTGGACGAGGACGTCCTGCTCTGCGGCGACGCCCGTGCCGACAAGGTCCGCGTCGCGACTTTGCTGGATCGCATCGAGGGGCTACGGTGCGTCGATGCCGGGCCGCTCGAGCAGGCTCGTATCGTCGAACAGCTCACCGCGACGCTGATCGGCATCAACGTGCGTCACAAGGCGCACGCCGGCATCCGCATCACCGGCCTTCCCCCGGTCCTTTGGCCCGAACGCACCAACGACGGAGATCCCTCATGAGCACCGAGAGCGCAGCAAGCACCCCCGACAGCGCCACGCCGCGGGTGGTCCTGCTCTCGGGTGGGACCGGCGGCGCGAAGCTCGCGCGCGGCTTCCTCGACGTGGTCGGCGCCAACCTCACGGTGATCGCGAACGTCGCCGACGACATCGACATCTACGGCGCGCACGTCAGCCCCGACCCGGACCTCGTGTCGTACTGGCTCGCGCAGCGTGTCGATCCGCGCGGCTGGGGCATCGAGAACGACTCCTTCACCGTCATGGACGAGCTCAGGAAGCTCGGCGAGGACATCTGGTTCAACTTGGGCGACCGCGATCTCGCCGTCTGCGTGCAGCGCGCGAAGTGGTTCGCCGAGGGCGTCCGTCCCACGGAGGCGCTCGCCCGGCTCACGAAGAGCCTCGGCATCGCCGCCACCGTGCTCCCGCCGACCGACGACCAGCTCCGCACCACCGTGCAGGTCGGCGGCCGCCGCACCGGCGTGCAGGACTTCCTGATCCGCGGCCACGGCAACGGACCCATCGAGGACGTGAAGGTCGAGAACCTCGAGGAGTCGACCGTCACCGACGAGACCTTCGCCGCGATCCACGAGGCCGACGTCATCGTGATCGGCCCCTCGAACCCGGCCCTCTCGATCACGCCGATCATCGGCCTTCCTGGCCTGCGCGACGCGATCAAGAAGGCGTCGGCGCCGAAGATCGTGGTGTCGCCGCTCGTCGAGGGCTTCGTGCTCAAGGGCCCGACCGACGCCTTCCTCGACCACCTCGGCGTCACCCACGACGTCGCCGGGATCGCGTCGCTCTACGCCGACGTCCTCGACGGCATCGTCAGCGACGACGCCCCGCTCGCGCCGCTCCCCGACGGCACCGCGCACCGCCAGGTCGACGTCCTCCTCGACACGCCCGAGCGCCGCCGCGAGGTCGCCGCCGACGTCCTCTCGCTGGCCGCAGAGATCCGCGGCGCCGCATGACGCACGCCCCCGAGCCCGGGGTCCCGCTGCAGGCCAGGCCTCGGCCGGTGCTCGCGATCGTGCCGGTCAAGGACCTGGCGTTCGCCAAGTCACGCCTCGCGGAGACCCTCGACCTCTCCGAGCGCCGCCAGCTCGTGCTGGCGATGCTCGCGGACGTCCTCATGAACCTGCGCCGCTGCGAGGCCGTCGACCGCGTCGTCGTGGTGACCGACGACCGCGAGGCCCGGCACCGTGCCACCGCGGAGGGCGCGACCGTGGTCGCCGACGAGGGCGCCTCCTCGCACAGCGAGGCCGCGCTGCGCGGCATCGCGGCGGCCGCCCACCCGGACGACCGCGTGCTCCTGGCCCCCGGGGATTGTCCGCTGGTCACCGTCGAGGACCTCGACGCCCTCCTCACCACGCCGCAGCCGCCGGTCGTCGTCGTGCCCGACCGCCACGGTGCTGGCACCAACGCCCTCCTGCTCGACCCACCGGACGCGATCATCCCGTCGTTCGGCCCCGACTCGCTGCGCCGGCATCTCGAACTCGCCTCCGCCGCGGGGCTCGAAGGCGTGTCACGCGTGGTGCCGTCGCTGGCCCTCGACATCGACACGCCCGAGGATCTCGCCACGCTCCGGGCGCGGTTCGCGTCGTTGCGCGGTGGCGCCCCGGCGACCCGCGGCGTGATCACCGGCATCCGCGGCTGAGGCCGATGTCCGCCGCGGCGAGCACGCCACCCGTCGCCGGATCGTCGACGCGATGACGACCCTCACGATCACGCCGGTCGAGGGACTCCCGGAGATCGCCCCCGGCGACGACCTCGCGCAGCTGATCGCGCGCTGCGCGGCCGACGCGATCGTGCCCGGCGCCGTCGTGTGCGTGGTGCAGAAGCTCGTCTCGAAGGCCGAGGGCCGCCTCCTCGACCTCGCCGATGTCGACGTCTCCGAGACGGTCGCGTTGCTCGCGGCCTCGGTCGACCGCGACCCACGTCTGGTCCAGGTGATCCTCGACGAGTCCGCGGAGATCATCCGCGCCGAGCGCGGGGTGCTGATCTGCCGCACGCACCACGGCTACGTGTGCGCGAACGCCGGCATCGACCAGAGCAACGCCGGTGCCGACGACCGCCTCGTGCTCCTGCCCCTCGACCCCGACGCGTCGGCCCGCGGCCTGCGCGCCGACCTCGAGCGCATCACCGGCGTCGCCCCGCTCGCGGTGATCGTGAGCGACTCCTTCGGCCGGGCGTGGCGCACCGGCCAGGTCGACGTCGCGCTCGGCGTCGCCGGGCTGGATCCGAGCGTGCCGCCGGAGGGTCTCGCCGACCGCGACGGCCGGCCGCTCGCCGCCAGCGAGCCGGCGATCGCCGACGAGCTCGCGGGTGCCGCCGACCTCGTCCGCACGAAGTCCGGTGGCCAGGGCGTCGTCGTGATCTCCGGGTACGGCGACCACGTCACGGGCCGTGACGGCCCGGGCGTCGGGCCGCTGCTGCGCTCCCGCGCCGAGGACCTCTTCGGCGCGCGCGAGGCCGAGCCGCCGCCGGCCTGACCCGCCTCAGCCGACCTTCGGGACGACCGCGACGCCGCGGGCGGCGAGTTCCCGGTCGAGCACGTCGATCGGGGCCGTGTCGACCCAGAAGTCCTCGTGGTCGACGATCTTGCCCCAGCGCGTCTTCACGACCAGCACCGTGCGGTTGGCGTAGAGCGGAGTGCCGTCGCCCGCGGAGGCGTGGTCGTCGAACCGGGCCCACATCGTCAGCGCCCACGGCGGGCCGCTCATCGCGATCGCCTTGATCTCGCCCTGCAGCCCGGCCGCGGTGAAGTTCTCCAGGAACCGCCCGATCTGCTCGCGCCCGACCCAGTCGCCGGCGAAGCGGTGGTCGCCGGGGTTGAACCGCAGGACGGCGTCGTCGGCGTAGCCCGCGAGCAGCGCGGCATGGTCGCCGGCGTTGAGCTTGGCGACGTCGCCGCGGAACTTCACGAGCAGTGCCTGCCCGACCAGCGCCCGCAGCGCGAACGCGAGGACGACACCGACGAGGATCCACACGACGACCATGCGGCCAGGCTACGCCGCGGGGCCGACGCCCCGCAACGGGCGCGGGGAGGTCAGGCCGTGGCGGCGACCGGCAGCGGATGCTCCGCGCGGACCGCGTAGAGCGTGGTGCGCTCGGCGGCGGGGCGCCCCGCGGCATGGGCCGCGGCGGCGAGCTCGGAGGGATCGAGGCGTACGCCGTGGTCGGCCCCGGCGAGGCGGGAGATGTTCTCCTCCATCAGGGTGCCGCCGAGGTCGTTCACGCCCCACCGCAGCGACTCGGTCGCGAGGTCGAGACCGAGCTTCACCCAGGACGTCTGGAGGTTCGGGATCGAACGCCCGAGCGCGAGCCGGAAGACGGCGGTGAGCCGCAGGGTCTCGTCGGCATCGAGTTCGCGCACGCCCTTCGTGCGGCCCAGGAGAGTCTGGTGCGGGATGAACCGCAGCGGGACGAACTCCGTGATCCGCGCGGGCAGGCCGCCGCCGGCGAGCGCATGGGCGATGTCCTCGCCCACGCCGGCCGCCGACGCCGCGGCCACCCGGGCGGCGGTGCTGCGCTCCGCCAGGCCGCGGACGACCTGCAGGTGCGTCGCGAGGTGTCGCGCGCGCTCGACATGTCCGAACATCACCGTCGAGGTCGTCGGCACGCCCGCGGCATGGGCGGCCTCGATCAGCTCGACCCACCGCGCGGCGGGGAGTTTGTTCGGGCTGATGATCTCGCGGACCTCGTCGTCGAGGATCTCGGCGGCGGTGCCGGGCACCGAGCCGATGCCGGCGTCCCGCAGGGCCGCGAAGAGCGCGACCGGTGCGAGCCCGCTGCGCTCGAGCATGGCGTCGAGCTCCATCGGACTGAACGCATGCAGATGGATCTCCGGCGCGACCCGCTTGGCGACCCGGAGCCACTCGAGGTAGGTGTCGGCGGTCCAGTCGGGGTGGATCCCGGACTGGACGCACAGCTCGGTGGCGCCGTCGGCGACGGCCTCGAGGATGCGCTCGCGCACCTCGCCCTCGTCGAGGGTGTAGGCGTCCGGGGAGCGTCGCGACTGCCCGAAACCGCAGAACGCGCACCCGACGGTGCAGACGTTCGTGAGGTTGAGGTTGCGGTTCACGACGAACGTGAC
>JAVHXX010000493.1:0-1207 GCA_031119595.1 Patulibacter sp.
TCGGTGGGCTCTCGGATGGCGCGTCAGCCCTGGTCTACGCGCTGCGCAGCCCCAGCGTCACGCGCGAGCTCGACTCGTTCGGGAAACGCCTCGGGGACGAGGGAGGGAAGCTCGCGAAGGCGCTCCAGGCAGGAGTCGACTCGGGCGGCCTTGCGCAGGGGATTGACGATGCCCTCAAGGCGGCACAGTCGTTCGGCGATTCGATGACCGCGGTCCTACGCGTGGTCGGCGGGATCGCGCACCTGTGGGGCGAGATCCCGAAGGACGTCCGCCAGACCGGCATCGAGGCGCTGGTCTACGCGAGCATCCTCAAGCGTGTCGCAGCGCTGTCCGGCGGCACCGCGCTGCTCGGGCGCCTCGGTGTGGGTGGTGGAACGTCTGCGCCCGCAACAACTCCGGCGGCGGTGCGCGCCTCGGTGTCGGGTCCGAACCTGTTCGTGTCGCAGAACCGACCCGCGGCGGCAGAGGAGCAGGTGCGTACGTTCACGGGCCGTCTGGGCGGCCTGCGGGAGACGCTGTACCAGAACTCAGCGGCATCGGCGACGGCCGCCGCGGCCGAGCGCGAACTCGCTGAGGCGCGGGTTGCGCAGACCGCGGCGCTGCGCGCGAACAACACTGCGCAGCTTCGGGCGGCGCAGGCGGGAAATCCGGCGACGTCGTGGGCGGCGCAGTGGCGCGCCCAGCAGGCCGCTGGTACCGCGTCGCAAGTGCAGGCCGCCGCGCAGCGCGTCTCGGCGGCCGAGCAGGGCGTTGCGATGGCTGGTCGGGCGCGCGCTGAGGCGTCGATGCAGGCGCGGGGTTTCGGGCTCTCGACCCTCGCCGCGGGCCTGCGATCGTCGGGCGCGATCGGAGCGGGCCTAGGCGGCGCGCTCAGTATCGCCACGTCCGGTGGTGACCTCAAGACCGGCATCGCGTCGGGCGCGGCGGCCGGTGCGCTCGCTGGGCCGTGGGGCATCGCCGGAGGGGCCATTGCGGGCGCCGCCGGCGCTGCCTTCGTGAAGTACCTGCACGACCGCGGAGAGGCGGCGGCGAAGCGCCTCGACCGCTCGCTCGCGCAGCCCGAGGTCATCAAGCAACTGGAAGACTGGATCGATCAGCTCGAGGGTGAACTGCCGCCGCTGCGGCGCTTCATTCTCGCCGGCGGCTCGCCGCCTGGCGCATCGCTTCACGTCGCCCGCACCGTGTGCCGCCGCGCCGAGCGTAGCGT
>JAVHXX010000493.1:1217-1444 GCA_031119595.1 Patulibacter sp.
GTGCAGCGGTCAGAGACACGCTCGGCCGCAACCTCGACGCGGCTACGCAGTCGTCGCTGACCAAGCTCAAGGTTGCCGCGGAGAAGGCCCGCAAGGAGGTCGAGGACGCCGAGCGCGACTCCCGCGGACGCCCAGGCGGCGGCGGTGGAGCGACTACGAAGGTTCTCGCGGCGCAGCATGCTGCGGACCGCGCGCTCGGCACGAAGACCGGCAACGCGCGTGTCGAC
>JAVHXX010000493.1:1454-3583 GCA_031119595.1 Patulibacter sp.
AAGTCGAAGGGACTCGCGCCGACGACGAGTTTCCTGGCTCACGACCTGCTGGCGTCGACCCGCGGGGAGTCGAAGGAGACGAAGCTCGCGGCGGCGCAGCCGTACATCAAGTACGTCCAGGAGCTCGATCGTCAGGGGAAGCTCGCCAAGGGTGCCGTCGACCGCTTCAAGAAGATCATCGGCGCGTCCGGGATCAACGTCGACACGACGGCGACGGTCAACACGACGCTGCGGGTCAACCTCGAGCACGACGGCGGCAAGATCCGGGACAAGCTCGTCACGGAACTCAAGAAGAACCGCGACAAGTTCCAGGGGCTGCCGATCCTGGCGACCGCCGATCTCGACATCACGAAGATCGGCGCGACGACGAAAAAGCAGATCGACGCGCTCCGCAAGATCATCGCGGACCCGACGTCTCGCAAGCAGGACCGCAAGGACGCTCAGGACGCGATCGACAAGCTCTCCAAGTCGTCGAACGATTTCGCGAAGGCGACGGAGAAGGACCAGGACGCGGCGTCGCGGGCGGTCAAGAAGGCCAGCGACGCGATCGTCGACAAGCTCAACGCGCAGCGGAAGGCGTCGGATGCGGCAAGGTTCGCCCAGCTCGACCTGAACGCTGCGTACTCCAACCAGCCGAAGCCGGGTGAGCCGTCAGGGACGGCGCCAGCGCAGAACCCCAACCTCGTCCAGAACCCGTTCCTGAGCAGGCGGCGGGGCGGTGGCCTGCCCGCGTTCGTGACCGGTGGTGCGGTGTGGGCGCACGTGTCGCCTGGCGAGGAGATTCTCGACGAGCGACGGCGGTCGCTCGGGTTCGTTCCGGGGGCACCGGTCGCCGCCGACTCGGTGACGATGCCGCTCCCGGCGAACGGGTACGTGCTGACCGGCGACATGCAGGACCGCCTGGCGGCGGGGGAGTCGTTCTCGCACGCGCTGGCGTTCGGTGCCCCGCACTTCCGCAAGGGGGGATCACTCCCGGCGTTCGCGGCGGGTGGCGGGATCGGACCGGCTCGCACGGCGCAGGCGGCGAAGACCGCCGGGTTCACCGGCGCGGCACTCAAGCTCGCGACGGCGATTGCGGGCGCGGAGTCTGGCTGGCGGCCGGGCGCGACGAACCAGAACACGAACGGCACCGTTGATCGCGGCCTGTGGCAGATCAACTCGATTCATCGGCAGTACGACGCTCAGCGGCTGTTCGACCCGGGCTACAACGCGCGTGCGGCGTGGGCGATCTCCGGCCACGGCTCCAACTGGCACCCGTGGGTGACGTACAACACCGGCGCCTACCAGAAGTACATGAGCCAGGCGGGCTCGGCGGCGGCGAAGGCGAGGGGCGGCGCCGGAACGTTCGACGACAAGTCGGTTGGCGTTCCGATCCTCATGGGCGCGGCGAAGTACGGGCCGCGCGCCGGCCTGATCGACGGCGCGTTCTCGTCGGCGTTCTCCCGGGCGTCGGGCGGCTTCGGCACCGGCCAGGAGTCGCAGTACGGGCGACTGATCGGCACGTCGGCGCAGGCGGCGCTTCGGCAAGCGCAGACGATGCGCCAGACGACCGCGAAGGGCGGCGGATCCGATGCGTCGTCCTCGAGTACCGGCGGCGTGTCGACGGAGGGTGTGACGCCGATCGCCGGGGTAAAGGCGGGCATCGGCGCGTACGGCGCCGCAATCGCGAAGAAGTTCGGCTTGTCGGTCACGTCCACGACGGGCGGCACGCACGCGAAGAACAGCCTGCACTATCAGGGACGGGCCGTGGACCTCGCGGGGTCGCGGATGAAGGAGGCGGCGTACTGGATCGGCGCGGCCAAGTCGCGATACGGCCAGCTCGCGGAGGGCATTCACCAGCCGGGGCTGTCGGTCAAGAACGGGTCGAAGGTGCCCACGTCGTTCTGGGGTTCGACGGTCTGGGACCAGCACAAGAACCACTTGCACCTGGCGATGCGCCGCGGTGGGCGCCTGCCCGGGTTCCGCGCAGGCGGGGCGGTTCCGTCGCTGGCGAGCGTCCGCACGCCGGGCGGCACGCAGGCGTACTCGGAGAAGCTCGCGGACGCTGTCGACGGCGCGGCGACGCGGAACATCGACCGCCTGCGCGAGGCGATGCAGGCTGCCGCCGACCGGGGCGGCACCAAGAAGGC
>JAVHXX010000494.1 GCA_031119595.1 Patulibacter sp.
CCTGCGGGGCGTTCGCGCGCGGGTCCGTCTGCGAGAGCCGTTTCACCCCGCCGGTCCCGGGCAGCGTCGCGGGAGCGTTCCCGCTGAACGGTTGCGACGCGGTCGGGATCCCGTCCCACTCCCACCCGACGATGCCGGTGCCGATCCGGATGCCCGAGCTCGGCAGGTTCGTGTGGCGCCAGGCCGGATGCGCCGCGAACTCACCTGCCCCGTTGCCAGCCGGCACGGTCAGGCCGCGCAGGCTCGAATCGTCGTCGCCGGTGTACTGCACACCGAGCAGCTCGCGCTCGGGCCGCGCGTTCCCGGTGTAGGTCGACGGCGTCGCGCCGGTCGTGCCGGGCTGGGCGACGCCCTTGCCCTTCCCGGGGTCGCGGAACGTGGTCGTCGGCTCGACCGGGTCGGCCTGGCTGGCGACCTGCCCGTTCGCGGTGCCGCCACCCTCGATCGTCTTGAAGCACACGAGGACCCGGGCATCGGCGACGCTGCTGGCCGGTCGGCCCGCCGTCGTCTCGTACCGCACGCGCCAGTAGCCGGTGTTCGCGCCGAAGTTGTAGAGGTTCGTACCGGCGTCGCGGGCGGCCTCGAGCGCGCTGCGCTGCTGGGCCGTCCAGTACTCGCCGTGGCCGAGGATCGCGACACCCCGGCTGTGCTCGGGCGCCGCCTGCTCCGGCGCGAAGTGGAAGGCGACGTCCTCGGTGTAGGCGACGTCGTAGCCGTGCCGTTCGAGCCACCAGATCGCCGGGAACTCGGTCCGCAGGACCCAGTTGTTCTGGCCGTTCGTGTTGTTGTACGGGCGGTCGAGACTGACCTTCGCCGCCCGCTCGGTCCCGGTCGCCGGGACGATCACGCCGTAGTTGCTGTTGTGGGAGCTGTCGGTGTAGAGCGACGGTGCGCGGGCGTAGTTGTAGGCCTGCCACGTGTTGCTCGGGAGCAGCACGAGGAGGTCGCGTGGGCGCTCGTCGTCGCGCACCACGAACACGACCAACGCCTGACCCGAGCCCTGGATCGGGTTCGCGTTCGGCGGGAACTCGAGCCACTTGCCACGCAACTTGGCGAGGTACACCCCGGAGGTCCCGAGGGCCCACCCCGGGACCGTCGCGATGGTCCGGTCGCGGGCGGAACCGCGCAGCCCGGTCTTCGCGTCGACCGGGAAGTCGGCGGGGCGGGCGCCCTCGTTCGACGGGTTCCCCGCGCCGTCGACCTTCTGGAACGTCGACACCGGACCGCTCGTGCCCCACACCCGCCGGCCGCCCTTCCCGTCGTAGTAGCCCAGGCGGTAGACGTCGATCTCGACCGTTTCGATCGGGGACTGCCCGGCCGGCGGCAGATACCGGTTCGGGCCGGAGATCACGAGTTCGACGGACTCGCCGACGTTCACCGACGGCTGGCGGGCGAAGCCGTCGACGAGCGTGGAGTCGTCGGTGATCTGGAAGGCATCCGTGAAGGTCGCCGGATCGGTGCACCGGTTCTCGTGCACGATCGGATGCGGGTTCGGGCAGACAATCCCGGCGGTCGCGGCCGCCGCGTCCTGGGCGAGGAAGGCCGGAAGTGCGGCCGGGCCGAGCCTCGACACCATCGCGCCGGCGGCACCGACGTCACGGAGGAATCGGCGGCGGTTGCTCGGTGGTGGCGTCACGTGGAAGGGGGCGGCCACGGACGCAACGTCGCGGACCGCGATGCGGGAGGTTTGCAGCGCCGGAGCGGGCCGTCAATCCGTGACGGTGGTCCGGTCCGGTCCGGAGTCGGATCGCCGGTGCATTGCGGCAGAACCGGGGCGCGAGCGGGCATCACGCCGCTAGTACGCGTCGAAGTCGAGGAACTCGAACCGCGCGGGCCGCGGCACGGGCGCGCCCTCCAGGGACCGGGTGATGAGGTTCAGCGGCGACGGCCGGAACCGATCGGGGAGCCGACGGCCCCGGAAGCGCACGCGGTCGTTGAACCCGGCGTGCAGGGCCACGGGCGCGCGATGGGCCACGCAGACCGATCGCACGAGGAGTCCGACCTCGCGGGCGTCGAGCGGTTCGGCGGCGAACGCGGCGAGGATCACGCCCACGTGCAGGCCGGCACGGCGCTCGGCGGTGCTGACGACGAGCGCCCGGTCGGTGCGGTGGAGCGCGTAGGCCGCTCCCGGCGACGCGAGGCGCCAGCGGAGCCCGTCGACCGTCCACGCCCGAGCCAGGCCGGCAGCGCCCGGGGCGAGCAACGGTTCGGCTCCGTCGAGGAGATCGCCGGCCGCCCCGGGGCGCAGGACGATGTCGGCGCAGTCGACGATCCCCGCCTGCACGGCCGGTCCGCGGACGAACCCTCGCCGCACGCCGCGGGTCGTTCCCGGGCGCGGCACGAGCACGCTCACCGGCAGCGGACCGTGGTTGGCGAACCCGAGCCGCCGCTCGAAGCCGGGCGTCGAGTTCGCATTGGCGACCCCCGTCACCACCCGCACGCCGCGCGCCCGCGCGAGCGCGTAGGTCTCCTCGGCGAGCGTGACGAACACGCCGCCGCCGCGAGCGCGCTCGCTCACGGCGGTGTTCAACGAGAGCGCACCGGACACCGGCGCGCCGTCGACGGACAGCTCGACCGGGACCACCGCGTAGTGCGCGGCGAGCCCGGCACCATCCGTGCGGTTCGCCTGGATCACCGGGCCGAACGGGGACGCTTCGTAGAGCCAACGCAGGTAGGTCGGGTCGCCGACTCGCGCCGAGCCCGGGAAGACGTCGCGGAGCAGGGCGGCCGTGGCGTCGATCGACGGCCCGGTCACGTGAGCGGCTCGGCGTCGCGGAGCGTCACCGCGCGGCGCCGCTGGCGGTGCATCAGGCGGATCGCCAGCAGGACCCGCGCCACGTACCAGAGGCTCGCGAGCGTGCCGGCGCTGGGTGCACCGTGCTCCCGCTCCCCCATCGCCACCGGCACCTCGATCACCGTGGACCCGAACCGGCCGGCCATGATCACCGCCTCGACCGTGTCGCCCAGGTATTCGACGGGATAGTCGACGGCGAAGCGGTCCAGCAGCGGCCGGCGGATCGCGCGGAAGCCCGAGGTCGGATCGTGGACCCGCAGTCCCGTGGCCGCGGCGACCCGGGCCTCCAGCAGGCGCATCGCGGCGCGGCGTCCGCGGCTCACCGCGTACGCACCGGAGCCCTCCGCGAACCGCGACCCGATCGCGAGGTCCGCGTCGCGGGCGACGAGCTGGTCGACGAGCGCCCGGACCTGCGCGGGATCGTGCTGACCGTCGGCGTCGACCTGCACCGCCACGTCGTATCCCGCTTCGAGCGCCCACCGGAAGCCGCAGCGCAGCGCCCCGCCGACGCCGAGGTTGACCGGCAGCGACAGCACGGTGGCGCCGGCATCGCGGGCCTGGGCGGCGGTCGAGTCGGACGAGCCGTCGTCGATGACGACCGCAGGGATGCCGGCCTCGGACAGCGCGCGGACGACCCGGCCCACGGTGCGCTCCTCGTTGAACGCGGGCACGATCGCGACGACGTTCATGCGTCGCTCCCCGGGGCACGGAGGGCCGTGGCGGCCGGCGGTGCGGGATCCGTCCGGCGCTCGGGTTCGCGCGGCGTCGGCGGCGCCTTGCGGC
>JAVHXX010000495.1 GCA_031119595.1 Patulibacter sp.
ACTTCTACGAGACCGTCGACCACGTCCGCCGAGCGCCGCTGCACGACCCGCTCGCCGCCGCGATCGCCGCCGGTGAGGTCGAGCCGACCGTCCGCGAGACGCCGCTCGACGTCGTGGTCGACGGCGCCGAGCACGGCCGGACGGTCCCGGCGGCGCAGGGGCCGGTCGTGCAGGTGGTCGTCGGTGCCGACGACGCCGCCGCGGACGTCATCCGGAACCGGATCCTCCAGCTCGACGCGGTGCACGCGTGACCGGCGCACCTGCTCTCCCGTCCCTGGCCGTCCTCGGCAGCATCAACGTCGACGCGGTCCTGCGCGTCCCGGAGCTCCCTGCGCCGGGCGAGACGGTCCTCGCCACCGAGCAGCACCGGTTCCTCGGGGGCAAGGGCGCGAACCAGGCCGTCGCCGCCGCGCGACTCGGTGCCGCGGTCACGGTGATCGGCGCGGTGGGCGACGACCAGGACGGCGTCTTCGCCGTCGATGAGCTCCGGCGAGCGGGCGTGCGGACCGAGCTCGTCGCGACGAACCCGGACGCCCCGACCGGTACCGCCGCCATCACGGTGGACGCCGCCGGCGAGAACGAGATCGCGGTGTTCCCCGGCGCGAACGCCCTGGTCGCCCTGCCCGCGGCGCTGCCGGACACCGACGTGCTGCTCTGCCAGCTCGAGGTCGACCCGGCGCTCGTCGACGCGGCCGTCGCACGGTCGTCGGCGTTCGTCGCCGTCAACGCCGCGCCCGCCCGGCACCTGCGCCCGGAGACGCTCGAGCGCGCCGACCTGGTGGTCGTCAACGAACTCGAGTGGGCCGCGCTGCCGGAACTCGTACAGTGCCATCGCGTCGTGGTGACCGCCGGCTCGTCGGGTGCGTCCGTCCTCGAGCGGGGACGGGTCGTCGCCGAGGTGCCGGCCGTGCCCGCGCGGGTCCGGAACACGGTCGGCGCCGGCGACGCCTTCACCGCGGCGGTCACGATCGCCCTCGCGGCCGGGCTCCCGGCCGAACAGGCGCTCCGCACCGCAGCGCGCGTCGGCGCCGCGGCCGTGGCGGACGAGGCGTCCCAGCCCGCGCTGCTCGCCTTCGCCGAGTACGCCGAAGCCGAGCCCGAGCCCGAAGCCGAGCCCGAGCCTGAGGCCGCCGCCGCCGCGAGCGTCTGACAGGCTGGGAACATGACGATCGCCGATGCGCTCCGGGGCCCGCTCCCCGCACACGCCGGGGTCCCGCTCCGCGTGGCGGCCTACATGCGCATCAGCGACGCGATCCGCAGCGGGGCGGTCCGGCCGGGCATCCTGCTGCCGTCCGAGGCCGAGCTGGTCGAGCTGCTCGGGGTGTCCCGGACGGTCGTCCGCGAGGCGCTGATCTTCCTGGAGGAAGACGGGTTCATCCGCTCCCGACGGGGCATCGGCCGCTTCGTCGCGGAACGGCTGCCGGTGTCCGGCCTGGAGCGGGTCGAAGCACCGGAGCGGCTGCTCGTCCCGGAGGGCGGCAGCGTCGAACGCACCGAGATGGTCGTCCAGGACCGCACCGGGTTGTTCGCGTCGGAGTCGCTCGGCATCGCGGAGTCCTCGGCCTCGTGGTTCGTCGAGAGCGTGGTCCGGCGCGGGGACACCGTCGTCGGGCTCGTCCAGGAGCACCTGCCGCCCGACGAGGCACTGGTCGGCGAGTTCGCGCCGATCCGCGAGTTGATCCGGATGAGCCGGCCCGACCAGACGATGCTCGCGGCGATGTTCGACGCGGGCATCGTCCCCGGGCCGGGCACCACCGAGGTGTCGATCGGCACGCCCGGTGCGACCCGCGGGCACCGGCTCGGCGTGGGTGCCGAGGAACCCGTGCTCGTCCTGTCGCGCAGTCTGCGCTTCGCGGGTCGGCCGCTCTACGTATCGAAGACCCTCGTCAACCCGCACGAGGCACGGATCACCGTGGCCCACGGCGCCCCCTGAGCCCGATCAGTCGTCGCGGAGCGCCCGCACCATGCTCCGCAGGGCGCTGAGCGCCGCCGCCTGCTCCTGCTCGCTCATCCCGCCGAGCATCCGCACCTCGACGCCGCGCACCGCCGCCGAGGCCTGCTCGAGCGTCCGCTGCCCCACCGCCGTCAGGCGCGTCGGCAACGCCTTCCCCACCGGCGCCGCGGCCGGTCGGGTCACGAGGCCGTCCCGCTCGAACGCCTGCAGCAGCACGTTCATCGACTGCCGGGTCACGAAGGCGCCCCGTGCGAGGTCCGAGTTCGACAGCCCGGGTCGTTGCGCGAGCAGCTCGAGGCACGAGTACTGCGTCACCGTCAGCTCGAGGGGCCGCAGCACCGCCTCCATCGCCGCGCGCAGGGCACTCGACGCCTCCTTCAGCAGGTAGCCGAGCGACGAGTCGAGGTCGATGCGGTCGCCGTCTTGACTCATGTCAGTAGTCTGACATAGATTGCCCTGTGTCAGAAGACTGACACACAACGAAGGAGCACCCATGCCCGTCACCGGCCCCGACTTCATCTCCCTGCAGACCCGCGACCTCGATGCGTCGCAGGCGTTCTACGAGCAGTACCTCGGGCTCGTCCGCTCCCAGGCCGGCCCGCCCCACGCGGTCGTGTTCGAGACCACCCCGATCGCGTTCGCCCTCCGGGACATCGTCCCCGGCACGGACCTCGACGCGGTGTCCCAGCCCGGCGTCGGGGCGGCGATCTGGCTGCACGCGACCGACGTCCAGGCCATCCACGACGCCCTGGCCGCCGACGGGCACACCATCGTCGCCGCGCCCATCGACGGGCCCTTCGGGCGCACGTTCACCTTCGCCGACCCGGACGGGTACCACGTGACGCTCCACGACCGCGCCTGACGCCGCCTCCCGCACTGCGGGCCGTAGGCTGACGCGCGTGGGTTCCGGTGGGAGTGCGGCGGTGACGGGGTTCGTGCCCGTGGCCGACGGCGTGCACGTCGCCACGAGCCGGCAGATGTCGACCACGTCGACGCTGCTCCACGACGGTCGTGATGCCCTGCTCGTCGACCCCGCGTGGATGCCCGACGAACTCGCCGCGATGGCGGGCTCGCTCGAGCGCGCCGGCCTCCGCGTCATCGCCGGCTTCTCGACCCACGCGCACCACGACCACCTCCTGTGGCACCCGGGCCTCGGCGACGTCCCCCGCTACGCGTCGCCGCGGACGGCGGAGCTCGCCAGGACGGAGCGTGGCGACCTCGTGGAGTCCCTCGGTGCCGGTTTCCCGGCATCGTTGACGGAGCTGATGGGCCGTGTGCAGGGCGTCGAGGCGCTCCCCGCCGCGGCGATCCCGTCCGGGTTCCACCCCGAGGTCGTGGTGCACGACGGGCACGCCCCCGGGCACACCGCCGTCTGGCTGCCGGACCAGCGGGTCCTCATCGCCGGCGACATGCTCAGCGACGAGGAACTCCCGCTGCCGTTCTGGCCGGACGACCTGCCCGCGTACCTGCACGCCCTCGACGTCCTGGCGGAACACGCGCGCACGGCAGAGGTGGTGATCCCCGGTCACGGTCGCCCCGGCACCGACGCGCTCGCACGGGTGGACGCTGATCGTCGCTTCCTCGAGACCGTCGCGCGCGGCGGCGACCCGGACGATCCG
>JAVHXX010000022.1 GCA_031119595.1 Patulibacter sp.
CTCCAGGTCCGCGCCGGCTGACCCGGCGGGCAGCCGCTGGTGCGGGGCGGCGCACGGAGGCGCCGCCCCGCACGCCGCGCGGGCCCGGGCGCCCCGGTCAGGTGATCGGGGCGCTCTTCGGCGTCATCCCCGCGATCCAGGACACGGTTCCGCCGTCGAGGTGGAGTCCAGAGATCACCGCGTCGTACGGCGCGCCCTGCGCGGAGGCGACGTCGTCGGCCACGCAGTCGAGCGTGGTGCGCGGGCCGGTCGCGGGCGTGGCGACGACGGTCCAGTAGCCGTGCTTCTTGCCATCCGGGGTCGTGGCGAGGGCGGGGCACGGGTGGATGTCACCGATCGACGAGTCGTCGATCACGTACGTCGCGGTCACGAGCGTGCCGTGCTCGGTGAGGACCGGGCTGCCGTGCTCGGTGCTGCCGTCGGTCGGGGACGTCATCCAGGCCGTGCGCACCGTGGCCGCGGCGAGGTCCGCGACCATCTCGTACTCGACATCGACGTCGGGGTCGTACCCGAACGACTGGTGGTAGGCGACGAACGTGCCGGCGACGGTCATCGTCGCCGGGTTGAACGAGTCGCCGATCGCGTTCGACCCGAGCCCCGCGGGGGTGCCGAGGAGGGTGATGTGCCCGGTCGCGCGCTCGCAGGCGTAGTCGGCCTCCTGGAAGCCGGAACCGATCCGGTAGACCCGCACGAGCGCGGTCTCGGCGAGCTCGGCACCCGGGACGGTGCAGCCGACCTGCCCGAGGAGTTGCAGCGTGTGGCGGTCGTGGCGATGGGTCCAGCGGATCGTCTGCGACGCGGGCTCGAGGTGGATCGCGGCGCCGTCCGGCTTGCCGTACGCGCGGGCGAACCCGATCGGCGAGGTCGTGCCGTCGGCGGCGACCGCGTACGTGTGGAATTCGTCGGACGAGGTGGAGAGCGCGGCGTACGGGGTGCCCGGCAGCACGCCGAATCCGGTGATCGTCTTCCCGGTGAACGTCGACGCGGGGATCGTGATCGCCGGACCGACCGGCCGGCCGCGGGCATCGAGTTCGAGCACGGACGCGCCGAGGCCCGAGGCGCCGGTGACCCGGAGCAGGACCGCCACGACGGCGCCGGACTTCGTCGCGGCCTGCACGGTCGTGGTTCCCGGAGGCAGCGCCACGGTGACGCGGTGCGGATGCCGGCCGACGCACGCGGTGAGCCTCGGATGGTGGCCGGCGCGCTTCACGAGCGTGAGCGCCGCGGCGCGGTAGAGCGGCGTCCCCGCCACACAGGTGCTGGCGGTCGCATGGCCCGCGGCGGCCCGTGCCGGCGCGGCGCCGACGCCGGTGGCGAGGGCCAGACCGGTCCCGAACCAGACGAGTACAGCCGTGAATCCCCGCATCGCAGCCACCGTAATCGCCGGGCCGCAGCTCGCCAAGCCACCGTCCACCGCGAGCTGATCGCACCGGTATCCGACCGACTGGACCAACCACCCGTCCGTTTCCTTGACGGATGTCCCGCAAGTCGGCCGATACCTTGGCGACATGCGCCGCTCGCTGCCTGTCGTGCTCGTCGCTGCCGCTTTGCTCTGTCCGGCGGCCGCGCACGCGTCGACCTACACCGTCTCCGTCTCGACCGACGCGAACCTCACCGGCTCGCTCCGGAACGCGATCGGTCTCGCGAACGCGAACCCCGGCCCGGACACGATCGACATCGCCATCGGCGGCGCGCAGACCATCGCGCTCGGCTCCCAGCTGCCCACGATCACGAGCCCGCTCACGATCGAGGGCCCCGGTCCCGGCCCCGACGGCGCCCCGCTCCTCCTGCTCTCCTGCACGACCGCGAACGCCTACGACGGCCTCGAGATCGCCTCCGACGTGTCCGCGACGATCACCGGGTTGAGCGTGGCCCGCTGTGCCAGCGACATCGCCGTCCGCGCCGGGGCATCGCTGACCCTGACCTCCTCCTACGTCGGGTTCGGCCTCGACGGCGCCGCCAGCCCGGGCGGCACGAACGGCGTCTACGCCGCGTCGTCGACCAGCGGCCACCCGACCTCCCTCACGCTCGGCGGTCCGGACGCCGCCGACGGCAACGTGATCGCCGGCGGCACGACCGGGGTAAACGCCCAGGGCGTGGACTCCGCGATCCTGCGCAACAACCGCATCGGCACCACGATCGACGGCGCCCAGGCCGTCACGCACGCCGTCGGCGTGCTCCTGTCGGCGCGGACCGCCACGATCGCCGACAACCAGATCGCCGGCGCGTCGGGCGGGCCGGGCGCGACCTCGGCGGATTTGAAGCTCCTGGCCGTCGCCGGTGCCCAGCCGGCGCAGGTGCTCCGCAACCGCTTCGGCATCGCCTCCGACGACGCCACGGCGCTCAGTCACGCTGGATCGAACGTCGCCGTCGCCGGCGCTGCCGTCCTCCGGGACAACGTGGTCGCGGGCTCGATCGGCGGGTCCGGGGTCTCGCTCTACGTGCCCGACGTGGTCCTCACGGGCAACCGGATCTGCACGAACACCGCCGGAACGGCGCCGTCCACGGCGCACAGCACGTTCGGGATCTACGTCGACACGGGCGCGTCGGGCGCGACCATCGGCGGGGACGCGGCCGACGCCGGGAACCTCGTCGCCGGGTGTGGCGGCGTGGGCATCCTCGTCGCCTCGACGGGCGCCACGATCCGCGGCAACCTGATCGGCGCCGCGATCGACGGGACGACCCCGCTGCCGAGCGGCGCCGCGGCCGTCGGCCTCGGCGCGAGTGCCGCCTCGGCGTCGTCGGGCAACACCGTCGCCGCCAACCGCATCGTGGGCGTCGCCACCGCGCCCGGCATTCAGATCGTCGGAGCCGGGAGCGCGGGCAACGCGCTCCTCTCGAATCTGATCTCCGGGGCGAAGGTCGGCATCGATCTCGCGGGCGACGGCCCCACGCCGAACGACGACGGCGACGTCGACGCCGGCCCGAACGGACTCCAGAACGCGCCTGTCCTCTCGAACGCGACCACCGCGAGCGCCACGAGCACGATCGACACGACGCCGAAGACCGAGGTGCGCGTGCAGGCGTTCTCGTCGAACGCCGCCGGCACCGCGGCCCTCTCGCTGCTCGCCGACACGACCGTCACCACCGACGACACCGGCCACGCGCTCGTCGCCCTCCCGACGAACGTGCCCGTGGGCACCCCGGTCATCGAGACCGCGACCACCACCGACGGCACGTCCGAGTTCTCGGCGCCGTTCGTCGCCGCGGCCACGCAGTCGACCGGCGGCACGCTCCTGCCGGTCGTGAGCGTCCCGAAGCAGGCCAACGTCGGCCTCCAGCCGGTCGTCGCGGCACCCGTGAAGGTGCCACCGTTCGGGCTGAGCGTGTCGAAGGTCGTCTCCGACGGCCGTCGCATGGCGCTCGGCGTGAAGAACACCGGCAAGACCACGGTGAAGGTGCTCGTCGGCGGCACGGACCAGCCGAAGTCCGCGAGGTCGACCAAGCCCGGCATCGCGCTGCCGATCGTCACCCACACGATCAAACCCGGGAAGACCGTGAGTTTCACGATCACGATCCCGTCGGCGAGCCGGTCGACGATCCGTGCCGCGCTGAAGCGTCACCGGTCGACGACCTACCGCCCCACGATCATCGTGCGCAACGCGACGACGACCGGGCAGCGCGCCTACGAGCAGTCGCTGAAGATCCGCCGCTGAGCCGCGGCGGGCGGGCGGCCCCGTCGCCGCCCACCCCTCGGATGCGGGCCTACGGCCCGCGACGGATCGGCATCACGACAGGTGATGCACCGGCTGCAGGCCGTACACCGGGGTCGGGATGCCCTCGTGGCGAGCCTTGAGCTGCAGCGCGAGGTAGAGCGAGTAGTGCCGCGACTGGTGCAGGTTGCCGCCGTGGAACCAGAGCCCGGGCTGCTGGGTCGGCTTCCACATGTTGCGCTGCTCGCCCTCGAACGGTCCCGGGTCCTTGGTGGTGTCCGAGCCGTAGCCCCAGCACTTGCCGACCTTGTCGGCGACGTCCTGGCCGATGAGGTCGGCGGCCCAGCCGTTCATCGAGCCGTAGCCGGTGGCGTAGACGACGAGGTCGGCCGGGAGCTCGGTGCCGTCGCCCAGGACCACGGCGCCGGCGGTGAGGTGGTCGACCTGGCCGTGCGCGAGGTGGATCTCGCCGTCCGCGATGAGCTCGCAGGCCCCCACGTCGATGTAGTACCCGGACCCACGCCGCAGGTACTTCATGAACAGCCCCGACCCGTCGTCGCCGAAATCGAGCTGGAACCCGGCGGCCTCCAGGCGTCCGTAGAACTCGGCGTCCTGCTCGCGCATGCGGTCGTAGAGCGGGATCTGGAACTCGTGCATGATCCGGTACGGCAGCGAGGCGAAGATCAGGTCGGCCTTCTCCGTGGTCACGCCGGAGGCGACCGCCCGCTCGGAGTAGAGGTCCCCGAGGCCGATCTCCATCAGCGACTCGGACTTCACGATGTGCGTCGAGGAACGCTGCACCATCGTCACGTCGGCGCCGGCCTCCCAGAGCGCGGCGCAGATGTCGTGGGCGGAGTTGTTCGAGCCGACGACCACGGCGCGCTTGCCGGCGTACGCCTCCGGGCCGCGATGCTGGCTCGAGTGGTGCTGGTCGCCCGTGAAGACGTCCATGCCGGGGTAGTCCGGGATGTTGGGCTTGCCGGACATGCCCGTCGCGAGCACGAGCTCCTTCGGACGGAGGGTGACCTCCTCGCCGTCGCGGTCGACCACGACCGTCCACTCGCCCGTGGCCTCGTCGTAGGAAGCGCTTCGGCAGGTCGTCTTCGACCAGTACGGCACCTCCATCACCTGCGTGTACATCTCGAGCCAGTCACCGATCTTGTCCTTCGGCGCGAAGACCGGCCAGTTCTCGGGGAACGGCAGGTAGGGGAGATGGTCGTACCAGACCGGGTCGTGGAGGCAGAGCGACTTGTAGCGGTTGCGCCACGCGTCGCCGGGGCGCTCGCCGCGGTCGACGACGATCGCGGGGACCCCGAGCTGCCGGAGGCGCGCGCCGAGCGCGATGCCGCCCTGGCCGCCACCGACGACCACGACCGACGGCTGCGTGGAGGAGCCGAGTTCGCGGTCCTCCTGCTCGCGCCGCTCCTTCCATGAGAGGCGGTCCTTCGACGCCCCGTGGGCGGCACCCTTCGGGCGGCGCACGCCCTGACCCTCCTCGTGGCCCTTGAGCTCGCGGAGCGTGGTGAGGAGGGTCCATGCGCCCTCGTCCTTCAGGCGCAGGTGGCCCTTGCCGCGGCCGGTCGACGTCTCGAAGCCGATCCAGGCCTCGGTGACACCGTCCGCCTCGGTCGGCGGCTCGAGCGTGTGGAAGCCCGAGGGGTCGGTGGTGTCGAGCGTGGCCTCGAGCAGCTCGGTCACGCCCTCGCGGTCCTCGACCGTCTTGAGGTTCCACGAGAACGCCACCAGGTCGCGCCAGAAGCTCGTCGTCGCGAACAGGTCCGCGGCGGCGGGGATGTCCCGCGCCTGCAGCGCGCGTTCGAAGTCGGCGAGCCACGTGTCGACCCGGTCCTGCGGTGAGAGCGCCGCGGCGGCCCGCGGCTCGATCGTCTTGGTCACGATGGACCCCTTCCGATGCGGATGTGACCGTCATCACACCGCGCCGCGGGGGGTGGGCACAGGGTTGCGCGAGGTTGCAATGGGTGGGCGGCTCGGGCCGCGCCGGGCTGCATGCAAGGTTTGCCGCGCCGAGCGCGTGGAAGGTCGCACGGGCGCCGCGGCCGCGCGCGGTGCGACGCCGCTGCGACGTTCGCGGGAGGACGATCGTGCTGTGATCGCGATCACGGATCCGAAGGCCTACACGCAGGCCACGCACCGCACGCGCGCGGCGCTGCTCGACGGGCGTCGTCCGGAGGTCGCGCCGCGGCCGGTGATCGGGGCGTCGTGGAACCGGATGCGGGCCTTCGGGGTGCAGCCGGGGCAGCGGCCGTCGGTCGACCCGCTCGGCGAGGCGGATCTCGTCGCGCGCCGCGCCACGAGCGGTCTCGGCCCACTGCTGCCGCTGCTGCGCGCGAACCTGCTCCCGGCATGCGAGGCGGTGGGGCAGATCATGGTCGTCGCCGACCCGACCGGTCGCGTGCTGTGGCGCGAGGGCCGTGCGGCGATGCGCCGCCACGCCGACGACCTCGGGTTCGTCGACGGCTCCGCCTGGACCGAGTCGAACGTCGGCACGAATGCGATCGGCACCGCGATCGTCACCCGCGAGCCGGTCCACATCCACGCCGCCGAGCACTACGCCGAGGACCACACCCGCTGGACCTGCGCCGCCTCGCCGCTGCTCGACCCGGTCACCCACAAGATGTTGGGCGTCGTCGATGTGAGCGGGCCGGCGCACACGGTCCACGCGGGCACGGTGTCGCTCGTGGCCCTCGCCGCCCGGCTCGTCGAGGCCGAGCTGCGCGCCTCGCACCAGGAGCGTCTCAGCGAACTGCGGGCGATCGCCGCACCGCTGCTCGCGCGCGTCGGCGGTCGCGCGCTCGTGGTCACGCCCGACGGCGCGACCGCCGCGGTCACGGGCCTCCTCGCGCCCGAGGAGATCGCCCTCCCGGACGAACTCGGCGGTGGGGGCGAGGTGTGGCTGCCGGCGCTCGGCCGCGCCTCCGCCGAGCCGCTCCCCGGCGGCTGGCTCCTGCGTCTGATCGACCCCGCCGACGACGCCGCCGCGGTCACCCGCATCGCCCTCGACCTCACCGGCCCGGCGCCGCGGCTCACGCTCTGGTCCGGCGGTGGCTCCTGGTCGCACGAACCGTCGCCGCGCCACACCGAACTGCTCGTCGCCCTCCTGCGCAGTCCCATCGGCCGCACGGCGGCGCAGCTCGCCGCCGACCTCTTCGGGGATCCGACGCGCACCGTCACCGTGCGGGCCGAGATCTCCCGGCTGCGCAAGGTCCTCGGCCCGGTCCTGGGCCATCGGCCCTACGCGATCGCGCCGGGCATCGACCACGCCCTCGCGCTTCCGGAGCAATCCGCCATGGTGCTCCCCGGGTCGAGCGCCCCGGTGATCGCGGCGCTGCGGACCTCGGGTTCGTCGGCGTAGGCCGAACCCGCCCCCGAGCCCGAGCCCGACCCCGGGATCCCCGTTGCGCGCTGGCCGTCGCCACCGCCGTCCCCACGACGACCGGTGGTGCCACGGTGCGCGGCGCGGGGTGGCCTAGCGTCTGGTCCATGGCGACCCGGGTGCAGGAGCGCGGCGCGCCCGGGCGCGACGACTCGGGCCCGCCGGCAGGCCTGGCCTCGCGCTGGCCGCAGATCGTGGCGACGAGCCTCGGCTTCGGGGTGGTCCAGCTCGACGTGAGCGTGGTCAACGTCGCGATCAAGCCGATCGGCGACGCGCTCGGCGGCGGCACGAGCGCCCTCCAGTGGGTCGTGAGTGCGTACACCGTGGTGTTCGCGGCCCTCATCCTCACGTCCGGGGCGCTCGGTGACCGGATCGGCGCGAAGCGCGTGTTCGTCGCCGGGTTCGCGATCTTCACCACCGCTTCGATGGCGTGCGGCCTGGCGCCGAGCCTCGGCGTGCTGATCGCGGCCCGGGCGATCCAGGGTGTCGGTGCCGCCGCACTCGTGCCCTGCTCGCTCGCGTTGCTCACCCACGCGTTCCCCGACGCCGCGGAGCGCGCGAAGGCCGTGGGGCTCTGGGCCGCCGGGGCGAGCACCGGTCTGGCGGGCGGTCCGCTCGTCGGTGGCATCCTGACGCAGGCCTTCGGGTGGCGGGCGATCTTCTTCATCAACCTGCCGATCGGACTCGTCGCGATCTGGCTCACGCTCACCCGCATGGCCGAGACGCCCCGCACGGCACGCCGCGGACTCGACCTCGCGGGACAGGCTGCCGCGATCGTCACCCTCGCGGCCCTCGCCGCGGCCGTGATCGAGGGCGGGGCCCGCGGCTTCGACCAGCCCTTGGTCCTCGCCGGGTTCCTGGCAACGGCGATCGCCGCCGCCCTGTTCCTCACGGTCGAGCGTCGCCGCACCGATCCGATGCTGCCGCTCGCGCTCTTCCGATCCGTCACCTTCAGTGCGTCGACCGCGATCGGGCTCGTGGTGAACGTCGGCTTCTACGGTCTGATCTTCCTGCTGAGCCTGTGGTTCCAGGGTCCCAAGGGCTACACGGCGCTGCAGACCGGGCTCGCGTTCGCGCCGAGCACCGTGGCGGTCGTGGCAGCGAACCTGCTCACCGGCCGGATCGTCGCGCGGATCGGCCCGGTCGCGGTGATGATCGCCGGCAGCCTGCTCATGGCCGTGGGGTACGGGGCGCTGCTCGTCGTCAGCGACCACACCGCCTTCGCCGCCCTCGTCGTGCAACTCGTGGTCGTCGGATTCGGCCTCGGCCTCGTCGTGCCGTCGATGACGACGGAGCTCCTGGGCAGCGTCGAGACGACCCGCTCGGGTCTGGCCGCCGGCACCCTGAACACCGCCCGCCAGACCGGCAGCGTGCTGGGCGTCGCCCTCTTCGGCGCCTTCGTGGCCGGCGGTCTCGTGCACGCGCTGGACCTGGCGTTGGTGCTGGCGCTCGCGCTGTCGCTTGCCGCGGCGGCGCTGGCGGAGGGCATCCGCCGGGCCGAGGATCGCTGAACCCGGACCCCGCGCGTTGCGGTACCGCGCGGTCCCCCGAGGAGAGCAGCGTTCTCCGTTCCGATGCCAAGTTCGCGGCGGAGCGGCCCGGAACGCCGTAGATTCCCCTCGGTGCGTTTGATCGTCGCCCGCTGTGAGGTCCGCTATTCGGGCCGTGTCACCGCCGTCCTCCCGACGGCCCTGCGCCTCCTCATGATCAAGAGCGACGGCTCGGTGATGGTCCACGCGGACACCGGCGGCTACAAGCCCCAGAACTGGATGACGCCGCCCACGGTGGTGGAGTTCGAGGGCGATCCGGTCACGAGCATGAGCGTGCGCAAGGTCGGTGGCGACGACCAGCTCGACATCACCATCGAGGAGATCGTCAGCGACACCCTCCACGACATGGGCGAGGCGGCCGCCCTCGAGAAGGACGGCGTCGAGAAGGACCTGCAGGAGGCGCTCGCCGCCGCCCCGGAGTTCTGCGGCGAGGGCCTGCGGCTCGTGCGCCGCGAGTGGCCCACCGACATCGGCCCGGTCGACCTCATGTGCCGCGACGAGGACGACGGTTGGGTCGCCGTCGAGATCAAGCGCATCGGCAACATCGACGCCGTCGAACAGCTCACGCGCTACCTCGAGCGCATGCACACCGATCCGACGCTGGCGAACTGCCGCGGGATCCTCGTCGCGCAGCGCATCGCACCTCAGGCACGCACTCTCGCGGCGAGCCGCGGCATCGACTGGGTCGAGGTCGACCTGGCCGTCGTCCGTGGCGAGCGCGAAGCCGATTTGACACTTTTCGGATAAACCAGCAACTGGGCGGTGGTTTCACCATCGCTCGGGTCCGCCGACCTGTCCCCCTTCTTCGTCCATGTCCCGTCTCAGCTCCGCATCCACGGTCGACCCTCGGGGGGTGCGGCTCTCCACGGCATCCGGTCGGCGCGGCGTGCGGTGGCTGCTCGCGCTCGTGGCCGGCGTGGTGCTCGCCTCGTTCTTCTCGCTCGTCCACTGGGAGTCGCTCCTGAGCGCCGCGCCCCGTGGCCTGCTCGCCGCGGTGATCCCCGGCGCCACGATGATCGGCATCGCGACCGTGCTGCGCTCGCGCGCGTCGCTCGGCGTGCACCGCTGGAGCGGCGCGACCATGGCCGCCGCGATCACCTGCGCGCCGGTCGCCTGGTTCGCGACCGATCAGCGGCTGGCCGAGACGGCCGAGATCGCCGTGATCCTGCTCGCCTACCTCGGGGTGCTCGTCGCCGCCGGGCGCCGCCCCTATGACGGCACCAACCGCCTCGAGGCGATCGCCGTCGTGTTCGCGGCGATGTCGGTGCTCTTCGTCGCGGCGCCGCTCGCGCGCGAGATCGACCCGCTCGACTTCCGCGCGCTCACGGTCCTCGTGCTCTCGCTGCTCCTGCTCAACGCGGCGATGGGCCTCGTGGTCGCGCAGGGCTGGCGGCCGTCGCTCGGGGTCGGGTTCATGCTCGTCGGCGCGATCACGTTCGCCGGCGCGCAGATCGCCGCGATCGACGGACCCCGCCTCGACCCCTTCCTCCCGCTCGAGATCCCGGCGCTGGTGCTGCTCATGATCGGCACCGCGATCGGTGACCACGGCATGCCGGCGCCCGACCGGCGCCGGGTCTCCGCGGCGGCGCTGATCGTCGCGATCGTCGCCGCACTCGGTGTCCTCATCGCCCACGGCAGCGGCCACGGGCACGGCCAGATCGCCGACGGCCTCGCGATCATGGTCCTGATCGTCGCCTTCGGCCGGGCGATCGCCCCGACCGGCTCACTGGTCCGCACCGACCCGTCCGAGCTCGGTGGCATCGACCGCCTCACCGGCCTCCCCGACCGCTACGAGCTCGAGGCCGTGCTCGAGCGCGAGCTGCAGTACGCCGGCCATCGCAACATGCCGGTCGCGCTGGCGGTCCTCGACCTCGCCAACCTCCACGAGATCAACGAAACCCTCGCGCACCGCGTCGGCGACGAGGTCCTACGCGAGTTCGCCGCTCGCCTCTCCACACATGCCGGTACCGACGTGCCGGTGCGGCTCGCCGGCAACACCTTCGCCGTGATCCTGCGCTCGCACGGCAGCGAACGCGACGCCCGCCGCGCGCTCGAGGGGCTCATCGGCCGGCTCGAGGCGCCGCTCCAGGTCGACGGCGTGTCGCTTGCGACGCAGGTGCGCGTGGGGCTCGTGTTCTTCCCGGCCCACGGCCGCAGTGTCGCCGAGCTCCTGCAGCGCGCGGAGATCGCCGCGCAGGAGGCCAAGGACAAGGGTCTCTCGATGCTCATCTACGACCCCGCCCGCGACCTGCGCAGCCGGGAACGGCTGATGTTCGCAGCCCAGCTGCGGGAGGGGATCGAGCGCGACGAGCTCCGCGTGTTCTTCCAGCCGAAGATCGACCTCGCCACCGGCATGGCGACCGGGGCCGAGGCCCTGGTGCGCTGGCAACACCCGAACGAGGGTCTGCTCACCCCGGACCGGTTCCTCTCGGTCGCCGAGCGCACCGGCCAGATGGGCCAGCTCACCACGTGGGTGCTCGGCGCGGCGCTCAAGGAGGTGCAGCGCTGGCGGTCGCACGGCCTGGCGCTGTCGGTCGCCGTGAACCTCTCCCCGCACAACCTCGTCGACCAGTCGCTCCCCGGCCGCCTCGCGCAGCTTCTCGACCGCTACGGCCTTGCAGGCAGCTCGCTCGAGCTCGAGATCACCGAGGACATGGCGATGGCCGATCCGGCGAAGACCGCCGAGACGATCCGCGAGATCAACGACCTCGGCATCAAGTTCTCGCTCGACGACTTCGGCACCGGGTACTCGTCGCTCGCGCACCTCAAGTACCTCAACTGCAACGAGCTCAAGATCGACCGCTCGTTCGTCCGCGACATCGCCACCGACGAGGACGACCGCGTGATCGTCTGGTCGATCCTCGACCTCGCCCGGAACCTCGGGATGCGGACCGTCGCCGAGGGCATCGAGTCGCCCGAGGTCGTGGAGATGCTGTCGATGATGGGCTGCAGCGTGGGGCAGGGCTTCCACTACGCCCGCCCCCTCGACGCCGACGCCTTCCTCGTGTGGTGCGACGAGCGCCGACGCCATGGCTCCATCCGTCTCATCGAGCAGGCCGGCGGCGCGCCGATCCTCAGCGCCCCCGAACTGTCGGTCCCGACGCCCCTGCGGCTCGGTCCCCCGGAGGTGGGCCCGGCCACGGGCTTTCCGCCCCTCGGAGCCGCCCCGATCGAGGTGACCCGTGCCGCGGAGCCGATCGCGCCCGAGCCCGCCGACCTCACCCGCGCCACCGACTCCCTCGCGCCCGAATCGATCCCGGGCCCGTTCGGCGCGGACGCCGAGCTGGACTCCGGCGCAGACGAGCCGGGCGACGCGTCGGCCTGAGCGCCGCCGGGCGGCCGGGGTGGCGGTCGCTGTCGGCCGATGCCGCGGGCGGGGCTAGTCGCCGTCGTGCGGGGCGGGGGCCACGGCCCGCAGCGCCCGATGCATGAGGTCGTGGAGCTGGGTCTGCTCGTCCGGTGAGAGGGCGACGAGCATCGCCGCGGAGACGCGCTCGGCCTCACGATCGGCCGCGGCGAGCACCTGCGTGCCGTCGGGGGTGAGTCGCACGACGGAGCGGCGGCGGTCCTTCGGGTCGCGCTCACGGGCGACCAGGCCCTTGTGGGCGAGCTGGTCGATGACCGACACCATCATGGCCGGCGCGCGGCCGCAGGCCTCGGCGAGCTCGAGCTGGGAGCCCGGCTCGTCGTCGGCGAGCACGGCCAGGGCGACGTAGTCCTTCGGCGTGATGCCGAGCTCGGCGAACCGTGGTTCCGCGAAGGCGGCCAGGTCGCTGCCGGCCCGCGAGAGCAGGAGCGGCAGACGCGCCGCGAACGCATCCGGCAGCGGCGGAACGGCCTCGGGATCGGCGGTGGGCTCGACCTGGTTCGCAGGGGACATGCCGTCCATTGTACGGCACCAGAAATGATTTAACACTTGAATCATTACGATTGAGCTGTACTCTGAGCGAATCGTTTGACTCTTAAACGATTCGTGAAGGAGATGTTTCCGATGCCCCACGTCGATTCGCCGCCCCTCGAGGCGGACGCCCAGGACGTCCCGGGTCGCCGGGCCCGCCGCGGCGCGCCCGGTGACCCTCAGGCCACCGCCACGCCGCTTGGGACGCCCGACAGCACGGCGCCGCTCACCGCCGCACCGGCGGTCGATGTCGACGCCGACCTCGACCCCAAGCGCTGGCGTGCCCTCGCGGTCATCGCTCTCGCGCAGTTCATGGTCGTCCTGGACGTGACGATCGTGAACGTGGCCCTCCCGGACATCCAGCGGGCGCTCCACTTCTCCACCGACGGACTCCAGTGGGTGATCAACGCCTACACGCTGATGTTCGGCGGGTTCCTGCTGCTCGGCGGTCGGATCGCCGACCTCGCCGGCCGCCGACGGACCTTCCTCGCCGGCCTCACGCTCTTCGCGGGCGCCTCGCTCGTCGCGGGTCTGTCGAGCTCGGACACGATGCTCATCGCGGCGCGCGTGGTGCAGGGCCTCGGCGCGGCGGCGCTGTCGCCGGCTGCGCTGGCGATCCTCACCGTCACCTTCCCGCACGGTAAGGAGCGCAACGTCGCCATGGGCGTCTGGGGTGCGCTCGCCGGGCTCGGTGGCACGCTCGGCGTGATCGCCGGCGGCATCCTCGTGGATGCCTTCGGGTGGGAGTGGATCTTCTTCGTGAACCTGCCGATGGCGGCGGTCGTGCTCGTCGCGGCGCCGCGGCTCGTGCGTGAGACGAAGAGCGACATGGTCGAGCGGCAGTTCGACGTCGCCGGGGCCGTGCTCGGCACCGCGGGCGTGCTCGCGATGGTCTTCGGGGTGATCCGTACCCAGACCGTCGGCTGGGGCTCGGCCCAGGTCCTCGGTCTCTTCGCGCTGGCCGTCGTGCTCATGGCGGCGTTCGTCCGGGTCGAGCTCCGCGCGAAGGCGCCGCTCGTGCCGATGCGGCTGTTCCGGTCGCGTGGGCTGAGCGTCTCGAGCGCGACGCTCGCGGTCAACGGCAGCGTGTTCCTCGCGATGTTCTTCCTCACCGCGCTCTACCTGCAGGAGGTCCGCGGGGACTCCCCGCTCGACGCGGGCCTGCACTTCGTCCCGATGGGCATCGCCGCGATCGCGTCGGCGATCATCGCGTCGAACCTCGTGACGCGTATCGGCACGAAGCCGGTCTTCATCGCCGGTGCGGTGCTCAGCGTGGCCGGGTTGTTCCTGCTGTCCGGGGCGAGCGCCGACGGCAGCTACTGGACGACCGTGATGCCGGGCACCGTCGTCTACGGCTTCGGGCTGTCCCTCGTGGGCGTGCCGAACCAGATCTCGGCGATCATGGAGGTCGACCACCGGGATGCCGGCGCGGCGTCCGCGGTGATCAACGCGATGTTCCAGATCGGCGGCGCCCTGGGCCTCGCGGTCATCACGACGTTCGCGAACACCCACGTCGCGCACCGGCTCGCGGCGGGTGCCACGCAGAGCCACGCCCTCGTCGACGGGTACCAGCTCGGCCTGGTCATCGCCGCGGGCCTGGCTGTCGTGAACGTGCTCATCGCCGCGACGATCGCGCCCAGCGAGAAGCCGACGGAAGAGCAGCTCGCAGGCGCCGTGGCGGCCTGAACCGCCCATCCGGGTGCGGCTCGCGGCGGAATGTCGCGTTCTGCCGCGCCCGGAGGCCCGGGTCGCCGCCGCGGCACGCGAGCGCGCCCCGGAAACGACGAACGCCGCCCCGAGGGACGGCGTTCGCGTTTCAGTGCCGTGCTACCCGGCAGAGACCTTTGGTCAGGGCTCGGACACTATCGCTCGACGGTCCGATTGACCAGTACCCGGACCCAAGTGGTTCGAGCGGGGCTCAGTTCGTCAGCGGGTTGGCGCGCTGGCGGCCGATGAGCCACCGCCGCGTCAGACCCTGCGCGCGCCACCACCCACGACGAGCCACACGAGGATGAGCAACGCGAGGACGCCGATGATGCCGCCACCGATCGCGACCTTCGCCAGGAAGAGCACGATCGCGATGACGATCAGGAGAACGATGAGTCCGTACAACATGCGGTGAACGCTATGCCTCCATGCCCGTCATCACGGCCCCGGATCACGGGCGCCCACGGTCAAATGTGAACGGAATGGCACGGGCGAACTCCCATTTCGCCTGCGTCCACCGGACTGGCCGGGCCCGACCGTTTGGTCGTCCGGACCGCCCCGCGATTCGAGCCGCCACGACCCCATGATCGGCCCCCGGTCGCGATCAGGCGGTCAATGTCACCCACCTGTCGGGCAGGATCGACCGTCTGGTTCGCGCCGCGGCCCGGGTCGCGATCAGGCGGGCGATGTCGCCCACCTGTCGGGCAGGATCGACCGTCTGGTTCGCGCCACGGCTTGGGCCGCCGCCACCGCCCCCGACGACGGACGCCCGCCGCTCCCCGGGGGAGCGACGGGCGTCTGAACGTCGGCGGGCGGGCGGGCCCGCGCCGGGGTTCGCTCCCTAGCGGCGGCCCGGGGAGCGACGCGGGTGCGGCGACACGGCGATGCCGGTGTCGAGCGCCGTCTCCACGATGCGGTTCTGCTCGGTGAGGTGGGCGGCCGGGTAGCCCTCGCCCGGGCTGGCGCGCTCCGGGCGGCCGATGTAGCCGAGGCGCAGGTCGCGGTCCTGGAGCATCTGCGTGAGGCGCGGGAACATGTGCGCGCGGGCGCCCATGTTGCGCGGCTCCTCCTGGGCCCAGACCACTTCCTTGAGGTTCGGGTAGGAGTCGATCAGCTGCCGCAGCTGCTCCTCCGGGAACGGGTACAGCAGCTCGACGCGGCCGACCGCGAGGTTCTCGGCCTCCTTGCGCATCGGGTGGCCGACGAGGTCGTAGTAGACCTTGCCGGTGCAGAGCACGAGGCGCTCGACCTTCTCGTGGTCGACGCGCGGCTCGCCGAGCACGGAAAAGAACTTCGTGTCGGAGAGGTGCTGGATGCGGTTGGTGGCGGCTCCGAGGCGCAGGAGCGACTTCGGGGTCATGATCACCAGCGGACGCAGCCGCTCACTGAGCGCCTGGGCGCGCAGCAGGTGGAAGTACTGCGCGGGCGTCGTGAGGTTCGCGACGCGGATGTTGCCCTCCGCGGCGAGCTGCAGGAACCGCTCGAGACGGGCCGAGGAGTGTTCCGGACCGGAGCCCTCGTAGCCGTGCGGCAGGAGCATCGTGAGGCGGGACGTCTGGCCCCACTTCGCGAGCCCGGACACGATGAACTGGTCGATGATGACCTGGGCACCGTTGCCGAAGTCGCCGAACTGCGCCTCCCAGAGGACGAGCGCCTCGGCGGCCTCCTCGGCGTAGCCGTACTCGAAGCCGAGGCACGCGGTCTCGGAGAGCGGCGAGTTGTGGAGCTCGATCGTGGCCTTCGCACCCGGCAGCTGCTGGATCGACGAGAACGTCTGACCGTTCTTGAAGTCGTGCAGGACGGCGTGGCGCTGCGAGAACGTGCCGCGCTCGGCGTCCTGACCGGTGAGGCGGACCGGGACACCGTCGCGCAGGAGCGACGCGAACGCGAGCGACTCGGCGTGGGCCCAGTCGATGCCGCCCTCCTCGCCGAGCGCCTTGCGACGCTTGTCGATGACGGTCTTCAGGAGCTTCGGATGGACCGTGAAGCCCTCCGGGATCGTGAGGAGCTCGTCGTTGATCTCGCGGAGCGTGTCGGCGGGGACCGCGGTGTTCACGGACTCCGTCGGGGTGGTGTCGATCGTGTACTGGCCGGTGGTCTGGCCGGTCGCCTGGGACACGTCGCCGTCGGCGGCCTTGATCCGCTCGCGGAGGTCCTGGTGGAGCTGCGTGAGCTCCTGCCAGATGGAGCGCTTCTTCTCCTCGACCTCCTCGCGGTGCACGACGCCCGAGTTCACGAGCTCGTCGGCCCAGATGTCGGCGACGCGCGGGTGGTCCTTGATGCGCTGGTACATGACCGGCTGCGTGTAAGCGGGCTCGTCGGCCTCGTTGTGCCCGAAGCGGCGGTAGCCGATGAGGTCGATGACGACGTCGTGGCCGAACTCCTTGCGGAACGCGAAGGCGAGGCGCGTCGCGGCGACGCACGCCTCCACGTCGTCGGCGTTGACGTGGATGATCGGCACGTCGAAGCCCTTGGCCAGGTCCGACGCCCAGTGCGTGGAGCGGGAGTCGTCCGGGTCGGTGGTGAAGCCGACCTGGTTGTTCTGGATCAGGTGGACCGTGCCGCCGACGTTGTAGCCGTCGAGGGCCTGGAGGTTGAGCGTCTCGGAGACGACGCCCTGGCCCGGGAAGGCCGCGTCGCCGTGGAGCACGATCGGCAGCGCGAGGCGCGTGTCGCGACGGATCCGCTCCTCGGAGCGGTTCGTCTGGACGGCGCGGGCCGCACCGGCGACGACCGGGTGCACGAACTCGAGGTGCGACGGGTTGCTCTCGAGGTGCACGCGCACCTGGGTCTGGTCCGGGAGGGTCGACACGCCGGCAGCACCGTGGTGGTACTTCACGTCGCCGGTGCCGCCCTGCGGGATCGTGGTGACGGCCTTGAGGGTCGACGCGCCCTCGAACTCGGCGAAGATCGAGTCGTACGGACGGTTGAGGTTGTGGGCGAGCACCGAGAGGCGACCGCGGTGCGCCATGCCGATCACGACCTCTTCGGCGCTGTCGTGCGCGCCGAGCCAGATGAGCTCGTCGATGATCGGGATGGTCATGTCGAGACCCTCGACCGAGAACTGCTTCTGGCCGAGGTAGGCCTTGTGCATGAAGCGCTCGAACGCGTCGACGGCGACGAGCCGGTCGAGCAGGCGGACCTTGTCGGCGGTGGAGAGCGGCTGGCGGTGCTTGCCGCCCTCGATCTGCTCGCGCAGCCACACGCGCTGGCGGGACGAGGAGATGTGCTCGACCTCGTACGCGAGGGTGCCGCAGTAGACGTCGCGGAGCTTCGGCAGCGACTCGTTGAGCGATTCGCCCGGCACGTGCACGCGCAGCACCTTCGACGGGATCCGGCTCATGAGCTCGGGCGTCAGGTTGACGGCGTCCGGGGAGAGCGACGGGTCGCCCTTGGGCTCGGTGCCGAGCGGGTCGAGGTGGGCCGCGAGGTGGCCGTGGGTGCGGTGCGCCTTGATGAGCGCCGTGCCGGCCTGGACCGCCTGCAGCAGCTCGATGTCGATGCCGCCCGAGGGCGCGCCGGCCGTGAAGGTCTGCGAGGCCGCGGTCGGCAGGTTGAGCGTCGGCGCCTCGGGCTTCGGGCCCGCCTGCACGCCGAGGTCGGCGAAGAGCTTCTCGTAGAACTCGTGCTCGCCCTGGAGGTACCCCTCGACCGTCTGGAGGAAGCGTCCGGACTCCGCGCCCTGGATGATGCGGTGGTCGTAGGTGGAGGTCATGGTCATGACCTTCTCCACGCCGAGCTGCTTGCCGATGCCCTGCAGGCCGACCGGGTAGTCGATCGAGCCGGTGGCGACGATCGTGCCCTGGCCCGCCATGAGCCGCGGGACCGAGGCGATCGTGCCGATGCCGCCCGGGTTGGTGAGCGAGATGTTCCCGCCCTGGAGGTCGTCGGCGGAGAGCTTGTTCTCGCGGGCCTTCGTGATGAGGTCGGCGAAGGCGTCGAGGAACTGCTGGAACGTGAGGCGGCCGGCGTCGCGGATGACCGGCACCATCAGCGTGCGGGAGCCGTCGCGCTTCTCGACGTCGACGGCGATGCCGAGGTTGACCTGACCGTCGTCGTGACGGACGGACTTGCCGTCGATCACCTCGTAGCGGTAGGCCATCACCGGCATGGCCTCGGTCGCCGCGCGGGCGATCGCGTACGCGATGAGGTGCGTGAACGAGGCCTTCTTGCCGGCAGCCTTGAGCTGCTCGCGGCGGCCGGCCATCTGCGTGACGGTGATCGTGCGGAAGGAGGTCGCGGTCGGGACCGTGAGCGACTCGTCCATGTACTTGGCGAGCGCGTTGGCGCCGCCCTTCAGGACGGTGGACGTCGTCTCACCGGTGGCGCCGTTCGGGGCGGCCGTCGCGGAGCCCGCGGCCGGGGCGCCGGCGAGGTCGGCGGTCATGATCCGGCCCTGCGGACCGGAGCCCTTGAGCCCGGCGACGCTGAGCCCCTCGGCCTCGGCCTGGCGGCGCGCGATCGGCGAGATGTTCGTGTCGGCGGTGAGGCCGTTGCCGTTCGTCGCGGCCGGGGCGGCCGCACCGTTCGTCGCGGCCGGGGCGGCCCCACCGTTCGTCGCGGCGGAGCCGTTCGTGGCGGGAGCGGACGGCGCGGGAGCCGCAGCACCGGCGCCGGCCTGGACCTTGCCGAGCAGCTGGCCGGGGACGATCGTGTCGCCCTCGCTCACGAGCCGCTCGACGAGCACGCCGGCGGCGGGCGCCGGCAGTTCCATGTCGACCTTGTCGGTGGAGACCTCGAGCAGCGGCTCGCCGTCTTCGACGGTGGCGCCGAGCTCGACGATCCAGTCGAGGACCGTGGCCTCGGTGACGGACTCGCCGCCGCTCGGGGCGATGATGTCGAGCAGCTCGCCGCCGCCCGCGACGGGTGCCGCCGGGGCGGCCGGGGCCGCCGGCGCGTCGGCCGTCGCGACGCCGTTGCTCGCGGCCTGCGGCGCGGTGGCCTCGGAGTCGCCCGAG
>JAVHXX010000496.1 GCA_031119595.1 Patulibacter sp.
TCGCGCGTCCGGGCGCCCATGGACGGGTGCGGCGATCAGCATGAGTGCGCAGGAGCGGCGGCCGCTCCAGCGCCGGGAGCGCATCGTCCGCGCACTCGATCCTTCGAGCGACGGCGGCGTTGCTCCAGTGCCGGCGGACCCCCGGGACGACGAGGGGCACAGTGCGCGAACGCACTGTGCCCCTCGAGGTGGAACGGCCGACTACTCGGCAGCGGCGAGCTGCCCGCAGGCCCCGTCGATCTCCTTGCCACGGGTGTCGCGGAGGGTCGTCGGGATGCCGGCGGCGTTGAGTCGACGGACGAACTCGTCCTGCACGTGGACCTCCGACGAGGTCCACACCGATCCGGGCGTCGGGTTGAGCGGGATCGGGTTGACGTGCACCCACCCCTTGCCGCGCTTGTTGAGCTTCTCGGCGAGCAGGTCGGCTCGCCAGGCGTGGTCGTTCATGTCCTTGATGAGCGCGTACTCGATCGACACCCGTCGCCCGGTCTTGACGTAGTAGTTGTGGGCGGCATCGATGGCCTCGTCGGCCTTCCACCGCGAGTTGACCGGGATGAGCTCGTCACGGAGCTCGTCGTCCGGCGCGTGCAGCGACAGCGCGAAGGTGATCGGGATGTTCTCGTCGGCGAGCTTGTTGATCGCGGGGACGAGCCCGACGGTCGACACCGTGATGCCGCGGGCGCTCATGCCGAGGCCGTGCGGCTGTGGCGCGACCATCGTCCGGACGGCGTCCATCACCCGCTTGTAGTTCGCCAGGGGCTCCCCCATGCCCATGAACACGATGTTGGTCACGCGCTCGGCGTCGACGCGGTCCTTGCCGCCCTTGCGCGGGTCTCCCCCGAGCTCTCCCGCGGCGATGGCCGCGTTCGCCCGGACGATCTGCTCGATGATCTCGGCGGTGGACATGTTGCGGGTCAGGCCCTGTTGTCCGGTCGCGCAGAACGGGCAGTTCATCCCGCAGCCGGCCTGGGACGAGACGCAGAGCGTGATGCGCCCGGGGTAGCGCATGAGCACCGACTCGACGAGGGCGCCGTCGTGCAGCTTCCAGAGGAACTTGATCGTGTCGCCCTTGTCCGTGGCGAGGCGCCGGGTCTCGGTGAGGAGCGGCGGGAGCATGCCGGCGACGAGCTGCTCGCGCTGGGCGGCGGGCAGGTCGGTCATCGTCGACGGGTCGGACGAGTAGTGCGTGAAGTAGTGCGTCGACAGCTGCTTGGCCCGGAACTTCGGCAAGCCGAGCTCGACCACCTTGGCCTCGCGTTCCTCCACCGACAGGTCGGCGAGGTGCTCCGGCGGCTTGCCGCGCTTGGGCGACGCGAACTGCAGGAGCGGACGGCCCTCCCCGTCGGTGGCCTGGGTCCAGCCCTCGGTGCGCGGACGCACCTGCGGGCGAGCAGAGCGCTGCTCTTCGAACGGGGTTCGGGTGTCGGCGGCCATCACTCCAGCTTACGGGACGCGTGGCGCGGGCCGGCGTCCGGTCAGGAACCGGCGGGCAGCAGGCGGGCGAAGTGGTGCGCGGCGGCGTACATCGGGACGATGTCGACGACCTCGCCGGGGTGCGGCGCCTGCAGCACGAGACCCTCGCCGAGGTACAGGCCCACGTGGTCCTCGTTGTCGTACACGACCATGTCGCCGGGCTTCGCCTCGGACTCCGGGATCGTCGTCGCGGCCGCGTCCTGGGTCGGGACGTAGTGCGCCAGCTGGATGCCGACCGCCTGGTACGCCACCATCGTCAGCCCGGAGCAGTCGATGCCCGAGTGGCTCGCCCCGCCCTCGACGTACGGGTCGCCGAGGTACTGCAGCGCCGTCGACAGGATCGTCGCCCGGTCCCCGCCCGCGGAGAGCGCCGTGGACAGTGCGGCCTGCGCCTGCGCCGTGGTCACGCCGAAGCGCGTCACGAGGGTCGGGTACGAGACGACGGTCGTGGTCGTCGCGCTCATGCCGTCGGTCGTGGTGATCGGCACCTCGACGTCGTGCGCCACGGTGTAGTTCTGGAGCGGCTCGGCGGCGGACACGGTCTGCGCCGCGGTGGCGTCCGGCGTCGCGGCGTTCGCCGGCATCGACAGGGTCAGCGCCGAGGTGAACGCGAGCGCCGGCGCGAGCAGGATCGCGGCACGCTTGGCGTTCGTCGCACGACGCACGTGCCGGGGATCGAGCGCACGTTCCGCGCGGAGCGCGCCGGAGCGGGACACGAAGGCGGCGCCGGCCGGCTGGGCCACGGCGACCGGCCGTCCCGAGGACGCCTGCCGGAGTGCGATCACCCTGGCGGGCTTCGCGTGTTCGACGTAGGTGGAACGGGCCGCGACGGGACCGGAGGCCGATCGTCGACCGCGGGCACGGGAGGTGGGAAGAGCGGGCGGCGCGGGCTGACGGTCGTCGGCTGCTGCGGGCAGGGCGTGGCGTCCCATGGTTCCTTCCGGGTCTCGAGCCGTCGAGCGGTGGTGCACGGGCACGGTCGCAGCGGTGCGATCGCGCCGTCGGGAACGGCGACTCGGGAAGATAACGTATTGGTCACGAACCTGACTCCGGCTGGGGAAGACCGGCGAGTCCCTGCGGGCCGTCACAGGAACCGCCCGGTCTCCCAGGTTCCTCAGGCGACCGGTTCGTCGACCGTCGGCCGCATGACGGCGGCGAGCCGGGCCTCCCGGTCGGCCGCGACGTCGTCGAGGCGCGCCGCCAGCCCGAGGACCGACGCGTCGACCGGCGCGTCCCCCGAGATGTCCCCCGCGATCGGGGCTCCCGCACGCAGCGCGACCGGCAGGACGCCCGCCCAGACGCCGTGGTCCTCGCCGTCCGCGGGGTCCTCGCCGACGCCGGCGAACCGGATCTTGACGCTCGCGTGCTCGAGCGGGACCTGCAGGACCTGGGTCTGCCTGACCTCCTTGGCGGCCATCTCGCGCACCTCGTCACGGCGGCCGGGCATGAGGTGGTCGCTGACCTGCCACAGCGCCTCGGCGCGGAGCTCGGTGGGCACGACGGTCGCGCGGCCGGCGATCATCGCGCTCCGGTAGTTCGCCGAGCTGTCGAAGGTCGAGCGGGCGAAGACGATGCCGTCGAGGTGCGTCACCGTCGCGGCGACCGGCACACCATCGGCGCCGGCGTCGAGGAACAGGCCGCCCCCGGTCGACCCGTGCAGCAGCAGGACCGGCCCTGCGCCGAGGTCGCCGACGCCGCAGAGGAACGGCAGCACGATCGGGTGGCCGTCGCGGACCAGGCCGACGTGGGCGACGAACGCCTCGGCGAGGACCTCGCGGAGGGCTTCGGGATCGGTGGCCTGGCGGTCGCGCTTCCGGCGGACGGACATCGAGGGGACGGCGGGGGTGCTGGTCATGGCGATCACGCTAGGTTCGGGAGTGGACCAGTCAGTAGTCCAGATCGGATCGAGTGCGATGGACCAGTTCGGGAAGACCGCCGGCGTCGTCGCCCGGGTGCGCGGCATGGTGCACGACGGGACGCTCCGCGCCGGGGACGCCCTGCCCTCGACGCGGGTGCTCGCTGCCGAGCTCGGGGTCGCCCGCGGGACGGTGGTCGCGGCGTACGAGCAGCTCGACGGCGAGGGGTACATCCGGACC
>JAVHXX010000497.1 GCA_031119595.1 Patulibacter sp.
GCTCCCTGTTCCACGAGACGGACGACGAGGTCGCGGGGAAGGTGCACGCCGCGTACCGCAACCACCTGCGGCCGCTGCTGTGCGTCGGGGAGGTGCACCTCCCCACCGGCTCGGCCGGCACGTCGCTCCGCAAGCTCCGCGACGCGTCGGAACCGGCCGGCGTGGGCCCAGCCTCCCGTGCGGAGACCGTCGCCGAGGTGACCGCGCAGCTCGACCGGGCCGTCGCGACGGCGGTCGCGGACGGGTTGGCGGGGCCGCTCGTCGTCGCCTACGAGCCGGTGTGGGCCATCGGCGCCCCGGCACCGGCACCCGACGAGCACGTCGTCGACGTGCTCGCCGGGATCGAGGAGCACCTGGCAACCCGGCCGGAGCTCGCCGGGTCCGTCGTGATCTACGGGGGCAGCGCGGGACCCGGTCTGCTCACCCGTGGCGAGGGGCGGATCGGCGGCCTGTTCCTCGGGCGGTTCGCGCACGACCCGGCGGCGATCGTCACGATCCTCGACGAGGTGCTCGCGCTCGACGTCAGCTGAGCGGCCCGGCCGCTCAGGCGTCGCGGGCGCCCGCGAGACCGTGGTCGTGCGCGTAGACCACGAGCTGCACGCGGTCCCGGAGCGCGAGCTTGCCGAGGATGCTCGAGATCTGCGTCTTCACCGTGGACTCGGTGACGAACTCCTTCGCCGCGATCTCCGCGTTCGACAGGCCGCGCGAGGCCCAGCCGAACACGATGCGCTCCCGGTCCGTCAGCGTCTGGAACGCCGGCGGCTGCGGGGCCGGCGCGCGCTCGACGTCGGCGCCGAACAGCTGGGAGAGGTCGTTCGGCGCGATCACCGAACTGCCCTCGTGCACGGCCCGGACGGCCGCGAACAGGAACGGCGGCGTGGTGTCCTTGAGCAGGAAGCCGCTGGCGCCGAGTCGGATCGCGGTGGCCGCTGCCGGGTCGAGGCCGAACGTGGTCAGGACGATCACGCGCGGGAGCGGCCCGTCGACCGCGCCGGAGAACAGCTGCCGGACCGTCTCGACGCCGTCCATCCCGGCCATGCGCATGTCGAGCAGCACCACGTCGGGTCGGAGCTGTGGAACGAGGGCCAGGGCTTCGGCGCCGTCGGAGGCCTCACCGACCACCACCATGTCGTCCTGGGCGTCGAGGACGACACGGAGTCCGGCGCGGAAGAGCGCCTGGTCGTCGGTGAGCAGGATGCGGATCGGATCGGTCATCGGTTGGTCCCCCCATGGACGTCGAACGGGATGCGGGCGCGTGCTGCGAACACGTCGTCCAGGACGGCGGCGTCGAACGACCCGCCGAGCGTGCTGAGCCGGGACTGCATCCCGGCGAGGCCGCGGCCGGAACCGCGGGTGGTCGGAGCGGGCAGCGCGACGGGTCCCGTGCCGACGGCGGTGCCCGCGGCGGCGTCCGTCGTCCCCGGGACCACGTTCTCCACCTCGAGGACCAGGTCGGCGGACCGCCAGGTCTCCCGCACGGTGACGGGCATGCCGGGGGCACCGTGCCGGAGGGCGTTCGTGAGCATCTCCTGCAGGACGCGGCGCGCGGCGGTCCCGCTCTCCGGGCCGAGGGGCGCCGGGGTCCCGCGGACGGTGTGGTCGACGTCGACCCCGGCCTCGCGGATGCCCTGCACGATCTCGTCGAGCGACCCCGGGTCCGTCGCGGCGCCGGAACCGTCGATGTGCCCGAGCACCTGCCGGACCTCGACGAGGGAGCTCCGGGCGGTGCTGGCGATGGTGGCGCTGACCTCGCGGATGCGGGCCTCGTCGTCGAGGAACGGCACCGAGTCGGCCTGCGCGATGATCACCGCGAGGGAGTGCCCGACCACGTCGTGCACGTCGCGGGCGATGTCCGCGCGGATGCGTTCCGACTCGGCCTCGTCGATCGCGCGGGTGGCGGTCGCCTCGGCCTCGGTGGCGACGGCCTCGGCGCGGGACGCGGCGGCCTCGGCGTCTGCTCGGCGTTCGGATTCGCGGTCACGGGACCGGAACGCCCGGACGGCGACACCGCCGGCCCAGACGCCCAGGAGCGCGGTGACCGGGGCGGCCATCGCGAGGAACGCCTGGTCGCGCGGTCCGTTGATGAGCACCAGGAACCGGAAGCCGGTCAGCGCGAGGTAGGCGGTGGCACCGATCCCGGCGACGAACGCCAGGAGTCCGGACACGATGACCTCGGTCCGGGACCCGACCACGGCCGCGGTTCCGATCACGACGAAGATCGCGAGGTCCACCAGGGACGGGCGTTCACCACCGCCGACCTGGACGATCCCGAGGACGACGACCATGAGCATCGCCGCGGACGGTGAAACCCGGCGCAGCGCGATCGCCCCGGACGCGGCGAGGACGGCGAAGAAGCTCGCGTGCTCCAGCTCGAGGTCGATGGGGAGCAGGAAGACGAACGCCGCGAAGACCGCCCAGGCCACGTCGACGACGATCGAACGGGTGGCGAGCGGCCGGATGAACGTGCGCCGTTCCGTCACGGCTCGATCATCGCACGCGGGCGTGTCGGGATCGTCACGGGACCGGCGACATCGCGATGAGGGCGGTGGCCGTGACCGCGACGATCGCGGCGCAGAGCAGCAGCGTGGCGATCGTGTGCTTCGTCGAGGACTCCATGCCACCAGCCTCGCCTCCCGGTGGCTGCACGGCATCGGGCGCGAGGTGGAAGGCCTTCATCCCACCGGCTGAACCGTGGTCGGTCACCCCGCGGAGCTGTCGCGGCGCATCGGTGGGCACTCGCCACCCGCGGTCGTCGCGAGCTCGTAGTGCCACGACTCGTTCTCGTAGGTCTGGCAGAGTCCGAACTGACGCCCGTGCTCCTGCATCCACGCCGCGGCATCGATCGCGCCGACGTCCACCGCGCGGCCCTGGACGTGCGTCGACCGGTCCGGGGTGTTCACCCAGCGGCGGGCCTCCTCGAGCGAACCGTGCTCCTCGACGCCCTGGTCGAGCAACGCCTGCTGGTAGGCCCTGCTCCGCCAGCCCGAGTTGATGCGCACCTCGACCCCGTCCGCGGCCGCCGCCTCGGCCGCGCGGGCCCCGGCGTGCCGGAGGTGCGCGTCGAGGGTCGCGATCGCCGGGGTATCCGCGATCTCGGACATCGGAGCCCCGTCGGCGGCGTACCCGTCCGCGGTGCTGACGGTGTGACCGCCGACCTCGGCGGACTCGCCGGACGGCGGCCCGACCGACACGGTCGTGCGGCCGGCGCGGCCGCCGGCTCGCCCGTCGGCGGGGATCGAGGCGGCAGCACACCCTGCGACGGTCAGTGCGGCGCAGGTGACCACGACGGTGGCGATCAGGTGGAGGCGTGACTTCTGCATGCCTCCAGCATGTGGAACATCGCCGTCATCGTGCATCGGGCGCGGGACCCAGGGCGGTCACCCTGCCGGGTGAACCCGCGTCGTCCGTGGTGACCGGTCGTCGGACTGGAGGCGCGGGGCGGGGCCGCCACGTCCCTCCAGTCCGTCAGATGGTGATCTGGCCGAGCACCCGGTGGGCGATCGAGATCGACTCGCCGGACACCACGGACAGCGGCGACGCGAGGAACGCGACCAGGTCGGCGA
>JAVHXX010000023.1:0-6735 GCA_031119595.1 Patulibacter sp.
TGATGGTGACGTCCGGGAGCTGCTGCGGGCCGACGGCGTAGACGAGGATGTTGGGTCCGGTCTTCGTGCCGGCCGGCAGGCCGACCTCGTCGCCCGGGGTGAAGGGCGACTCGACCGCCGTCTCGGCCGGGGCGATGTACGTGCCGGTGCCGGGGACGACCTTGAGGGCGTAGGCGTCGGCGCCGGTGGCGGTGCGGTCGCCGCCGGTGACCATGCAGATGAAGTTGCCGTTCACGCCGACGCCCGTCTTCGAGAGCCACGGGTGCAGGAGCTGGAACTCGTGGAACGGCGCGTCCTTCCACGGGTCGGCGGCGAGGAAGCCGGGGCCGGTCTTCGCGAGCGCCGAGTGGCTCGCGGCCCAGGCGCCGGCCGCGGAGTACAGCGGGGAGGCGACGAGCTCCGAGTTCGTGAGGAGGTCGGCGCTCTTCATGTAGGCCGCGTGGGCGGAGCAGGCCTGGTTGAGGTTCGACTGGGTGGTGAGCGGGGCGATCTCCGCCATCTCACGCTCGGTGTTGATGGCGTCGAGGACGGAGCGACCGTCCGCGTGGGCGGCGACGGGCAGCGCGCCGAGGCCCACGAGGGCCACGAGGGTGGTGACGGATCGCTTCATCGGTGCCCTATTCCCTACTGGTAGTCCAAAGCCTTCGCGCGCACGGGGGCCGGGCCGCCCCAGCGGATCGCGAAGCCGCGCTTCTCGCCGCTGGCACGCTGGCGTTTGTTCATCTTGACGGTGCGGGAGATCGTGCGCCCCGGAGCGAGGTTCACCTTCAGCGCGCCGCGGCGGGCGACGAACTTCAGCTTCTGCTTCCTGTGGCCCTTGCGGTACACGAGCACGCGGAGCGGACCGGCGCAGCGCTCGGTCGAGCTGGCGCAGTGGATCCGCACCTTCAGACCCTTGCCCTTCCACGCCAGCGCGACGCTCAGCGTGCCACCGGCGTTCGAGCCGATCGTGGTGATGCGGTCCTCGTTGCGGGTCGAGTTGCCGTCCGAGCCGCTCGCGGCCTGGGCCGTGTCGGCGCCCGCGCCGTTCGACGCGGCGGCGGTCGCGGTGAAGCTCGTCGTACGGCTCATCACCGTGGTCGTCGAGTTGTCCGCGGGGGACGCGGCCACCTCGACGCGCAGCGAGTAGGTCTGGCCCTCGGAGAGCGGCGACACCGGGATGAGGATCGCGCCGCCGGCGAGGTAGGGGCCGGACCTCGCGCTCGTCGTGTCGACCCAGCGCAGCGGCACGTCGGAGCCGTCGGAGGCGGTGAGGCTGGCCGAGCGCACGTCGACCTTGTCGTAGTGCTGCGGGCCGAGCGGGTAGATGAAGAGGTGCGGGCCGGTGGTCGTGCCCTCGGGCAGGCCGACGTCGGCGCCGGGGACGAACGGCGACTCGCGGGCGGTCTCCGAGGTCGGGACGGTGCCGCCGAACCCCGGGTAGGTGACGAGCTTGGCGTCGTCGGTGTAGCCACCGTCGCGGCCGGCGAGCGTGACCATGCAGGCGTAGCCGTTCGTGACGTCGATGCCGGTGGTGCGCAACCACGGATGCAGCGCCTGGAACTGGTGCAGCGGCGACGACGTCCACGGGTTGCCGGCGCTCGCGAAGCCGGTGCTGTCCCGGGCGAGGATCGAGTGGCTCGCGGCCCATGAGCCGGTCTGGGTGAAGAGCGAGTTCGCGGAATCCTCGGCGTGGGTGAGGATCCGGTTGCCGGCCATGTACGCGTCGTGCTGGCCGCAGGCGGCGCTCCAGTCGCTGCGGGTGCTCACCGCGGGGATGCCCGCGGACGCGCGCTGCGCGTTGATCGCACCGAGCATCTGCGAAGCGGTTTCGGCGTGCGCGATCGTCGGGGCGCAGGCGGCAAGGCCGATGGCGCCCGCGAGCGTGATCGCGCGGGATCTCACTTGATCTGGTCCAGGCGGCCGACGATCTCGCCCGCGTATCGCGCGTAGTACGAGATGTCGAAGACGACGTCGAGATCGAGGCCCTCGCAGCGCGGGTCCGCGGCGGCGAGGTCGCGGAGCGGCGTGCGGGTGTCCCAGGCGCGCTGGGCGAGCTCCTGGGCCGTGCGGTAGGCCTCGTCGCGGACGAGCGGCTTGCTCGGGTTGTTGATGAGCGCGAGCAGCAGGCGCTGCGAGAAGAGGGCGCCGTAGGTGAGCTCGAGGTTCTCGAGCATGCGGTCCTCGTGGACGACCATGCCCTCGGCGAGGCGCAGCGCGAGGCCGTGCATGTAGTCGAGGAGGATGGTCGCGTCCGGGAGGATCACGCGCTCGGCGCCGGAGTGGGAGATGTCGCGCTCGTGCCACAGGGCGACGTTCTCGACGCCGGCCTGGCCGTACCCCCGCAGCACGCGGGCGAGGCCGGTGAGGCGCTCGCTCGTGATCGGGTTGCGCTTGTGCGGCATGGCGCTCGAGCCCTTCTGGCCCGGCTTGAACGGCTCCTCGACCTCGCGCACCTCGGTGCGCTGCAGGTGGCGGAACTCGGTGGCGAAGCGTTCGAGGCCGGCGCCGGCGAGCGAGATCGCCTGCAGGACCTCGGCGTGGCGGTCGCGCGGAACGACCTGCGTGGAGACCTGCTCGGCAGTGAGGCCGAGGCGCTCGAGCACGCGGGCCTCGTAGTCCGGGCTGGTGGCCGAGTAGGTGCCGACGGCGCCGCTGATCGCGCCGACCGCGGCCTGCGCGAAGGCGGCCTCGAGACGCTGGACGTTGCGGTGGGCCTCGAAGGCGTAGCCGGCGAGCTTGATGCCGAAGGTGGTCGGCTCGGCGTGCACGCCGTGCGTGCGGCCGGTGCAGAGCGTCTTCTCGTGCTTGCGCGCCTGGGCGGCGAGCGCATCGCGGTAGGCCTTGGCGCCCTCGATGAGCTTCTCGCCGGCGTCGCGCAGCTGGAGCGCGAGGGCGGTGTCGAGGACGTCGGAGCTGGTGAGGCCGAAGTGGATCCAGCGCCCGGCCTCGCCGAGGCCGTCGGAGAGGACGTCGACGAAGGCCGCGACGTCGTGGTCGGTGACCTTCTCGCGCTCCTTCGCCGCCTCGACGGTGAAGGAGGCTGCGCGGATGGCGGCGAGCTCCTCCTCGGTGGGCCCGTCCATCTCCTCGCAGGCGGCGACCTCGACGCGCCGCCAGGCCTCCATCTTGGCTTCATCGGTCCAGATGGAACCAAGGGCCGGGCGTGTGTAGCGCTCGATCACGTCGCCCATACTGCCGAACCGGGCGGGGGTGTGCGGAGCCGATCACCGGCCCGTCACGTCCGGTACGAGGCAGTTCCTTACAGATCCAGGGCTTTTGGCGGACTGCAATCTGCGGCCCGAACGGGGGACAAACCCGCGCTCACCTGCGTGTGGGCCATGCCCGCTCGCCGAGCGTCAGTGCGGCACGCGTGAGCAGGCCGGTCGCGATCGGGAGTGCCCGTTCGGAGATGTCGAACTTCGGATGATGGTGCGGGTAGACCGGGTCCGTGGTGGGCTCCGTCGCGCCGACGAACACGTATGAGCCGGGGATCTTCAGGAGGTAGTCGGCGAAGTCGTCGCCGCCCATCGTGGGCTCGATCTCGCGGACCTCGTCGCCCGGGCCGGCGGACGCCGCGATGACGTCGACGACCTCCGGGTGGTTGATCAGCGGCGGCGGCCCGTAGACGTACTCGACGCGGGCTTCGACGCGGTGCAGCCGAGCGATGTCGGCGGCGAGCTCGTGGAGGCGGTCGACGAGGCGCTGCTGGTGCTCCGGGGTGAGCGCGCGGGCGGTCCCGCCGACGAACGTCTCGCCCGGGATCACGTTGTAGACCTCACCGGCCTGGAGCTGCGTGACCGACACGACCACCCGTTCCTCGGCGGCGAACTCGCGCGCGACGAGGCGCTGCGTCGCCTGGATGAAGTCGGCGGCGGCGGGGATCGACTCGATCGTGTCGTGGGGCATGCCGCCGTGGCCGCCGCGCCCCGTGAAGTACACGCGGAACGCATCCGACGACGCCATCAGGCCGCCGTGGTTGATGCCGATCACGCCGACCGGCAGCGGCGCCCAGAGGTGCTCGCCGATGATCGCGTCGACGCCGTCGAGGACGCCCGCGGCGATGAGCTGCGGAGCCCCCTTCGGCGTGGTCTCCTCGGAGTGCTGGAACACGAACCGCACGCTCCCGCGGAGCTGGTCGCGCCGCTCGGCGAGGACCGTCGCGACCCCGAGCACCACCGCGGTGTGGCCGTCGTGGCCGCACGCGTGCATCACGCCCGGGTTCGTCGACGCGAACGGCAGCCCGGTGTCCTCGGTGATCGGGAGCGCATCGATGTCGGCGCGGACCGCGATCGTCCGTCCCGGGAGGGCGCCGGTGAGGGTCGCCACGGCGCTCGTCGGTGTGGGATGGGAGGGCTCGAGGCCGAGGTCCGTGAGGCGGTCGGCGATCCACGCGGCGGTGGCGTGCTCGTGGTGCGAGAGCTCGGGATGCGCGTGGAGGTGCCGCCGCCACTCGACCACGGTCGGCGCCACGCGCTCGAGCGCCGCGGTCAGGTCGGTGTCGGAGGCGGTGCTCACGGAGCCGATGCTACGCCCGGCCCGGCGCGGCGCCCAGGGGTCGGCCCGGATGGGGCCGGTCGGACGCGGGTCGTCTCCGGGGCGCCCTGCTGTGGCGCGGGCCGCGCGGCGGACTAGAGCGGCAGCGAGCCGCGGCGCGTGAGCATCGCCCAAGCGGCCATCGTCGCGCCGTCGGTGATGTCGCCGTCGTACATGAGCTCGTCGAACTCCTCGGGCGTGACGACGAGCGGCGTCACGAGGCCGCGCTCCTCGGGCTCGAGCTCCGTCTCGCCGGGGGTGAGGTCGGTGGCGAGCCACACGTCGCAGAACTGGTTCGAGATCCCCGGCGCGAACGCGAGCGCCCCGAGGTGCTTGAGCGCGCCGGCGGTGAACCCGAGCTCCTCCTTGAGCTCGGTCCGGGCGACGATCTCCGGGACCTCGTCCTCGTCCGGCTGGCGCGTGGCGCCCGGGTCGCCGTTGAGCGTGCCCTGCGGGAACTCGATCGACCACGCGCCCGTCGGGTAGCGCCACTGGCGCACGAGGTGCAGGTGCTCGCCGTCCCACGGGATCACGAGGGCGGCGCGGCGCTTCTCGATCACCGCGTACGACCCCTCGTAGCCGCCGGGGCGCTCGATCTGGTCCTCGCGCAGGGTGGTCCAGCGGCTCTCGAACACGATCCGGCTGGCGGTCGTCTTGATCGGCGGCTCGTCGCTCATGCCCCGATCATGGCGCGCGCCGGGGCGGCTGGGTGTCAGGGCCGCTTCAGCTTGAGCGTCTGCACCGTCGTGGTCTTCGCCGGCAGCGTGGCGGCGAACGTGATCGCGAGCTGCCGCACGACGGCGCGCCGCACCCGCGCCCGGGCCACCGCGCCGACCTTCAGGGTGATCCTCGTCGTCCGCGTCTTCGCCGTCGTCGCATAGGTGTGCGCGGCGAGCTTCACCGTGCGGGCCTTCGCCGTCTTGGTCGTCTGCGTGCGGATCGTCGGGGTGACCTTCCCGCGGCAGCGCTTGCCCGTCGGGCAGGTCAGCGTCAGCACGAGTTTCGACCCCGACCATCGCACCGTCGCGCGGGGCTGGACCACCGCCGCGGTCGTCGCGGTCGAGCTCGCCGCACTCGCGGTGGCGAGCCGTTGGAGGTTCGCGAGGAGCGTCGTGTAGCTCGGGCGGATCGTGCCGTCGGGGTTGAGCAGGCCGGAGTCGAAGGCGTCGTAGGGGCCGTTCGGTTTCCACTGGTAGACGTACATGCGCGTGATCCGCGGCCGGGTCGCCGCGATCGCGAAGGCACGGTCGATGCTCTGGGCGGCGCGGGTCTGGTTCGTGCTGAGGGTGATGCGGCCCTGGGCGTTGCGCAGCGTCACGATGCCGCCGGTCTCCTCGATCCACAGCTGGCCGGGGACGGCGGCGAGGGCATCGTCGGTGCCGGACGTGGTCCCGTAGGTCACGTCGCCGTAGTTGTGCAGCCCCCAGAGCTGGGGCGTCGCGGGTGCGGCGGCGGCCTCGAACTGCCGCAGCCAGCCGACGAAGTCGCCGCTGTCGAGGACGTCCCCGGCGACGACCGTGCAGCCCGGACAGGCGGCGACGAGCTGCTGCCAGTACTGGGCGACCAGGTCGGGACGGTTCGCGACCGGCTGGCTCGGGTGGTTGGCCTCGTTCCAGGTCGTGTAGGTGCGTACCTGCGGCCAGCGGGCGATGAAGGCACCCACCGCCGCGCGGTACTGCGCGACGGTCGGCAGCACGCACTGCGCGCCCGGGCAGTGGTCGGTCTTGAGATGCTCGAACGCGACATGCGGCTCCATGCCCGCGGCGGCGGTCTGGTCGAGCCAGGCCTGCACGATCGCGGGCTCGGAGGCGACGGCGTCCCACGGCACGATCAGGCGCGCGTAGCGGAGTCCGAGGGCGCGCAGGCGCGGATCCGACCAGCTGGTGGGCTGCTGGTCGGAGAGTCCGATGGCGGTCGCGTGCGCGGCCGGTGCCGCGGTCCCGGTCCAGGCTCCGAGCAGGAGGACGAGCAGGACCACGCGGCACACGGCCGCGCACGCGAGGGGGAGCCGCCGCGGCGCGGCCGGGGCGTCGATACGGGTCACCGGCCGCGCCGGCCGATCAGGCGTTCGACGTCGACGTCGACGTGTCCGACGGGTACGAACCCGACGAATCGCTCGGGGAGCTGCCCGACGTGTTCCCGGAGGAGCCGTGATCGCAGCCGCCGCTCCCATGGCCGGAGGCATCGCTGGGGTACGAGCCGGAGCTGTCGGACGGGTAG
>JAVHXX010000023.1:6835-18846 GCA_031119595.1 Patulibacter sp.
ACGTTCTTCGCCGGGGCCTTGTGGTGCTGGCCGGCGCGGGCCGAGGCGGTCTGCGCCATCACGGGCGCGGCGGAGAGGGCGAGCAGGGCGGCGCCGCCGTAGGTGGCGGCCTTGGTGCGGATCGTCATGGAGAGAACGACTCCTTCGGGTTGGGTCTCGTCGGGTGAGACGAGCCCGCCGCCGCGATGTCACGGTCCCGCGGCGCCCTGGCGCGTATGCGCTGGCCGCACGGCGCCCCGCACCGGGGCCCGCGCCGCTTGCGGGCTAGATCGAGAGGATCCGCAGCGCGAGGTGCGCCGCGTTCTTCGCGTTGTCGACGCCGACCGTGGCGACCGGGACGCCCGGCGGCATCTGCGCCATCGAGAGGAGTGCGTCGAGGCCGCCGGCGACGGTGAGGCGGCTCGTGAGCGGCAGGCCGATCACCGGGAGGTCGGTGTGGGCGGCGGCGACGCCCGGCAGCGAGGCGGCCAGGCCGGCGCCGGCGATGATCACGCGGAGTCCGCGGCCACGCGCGCCCTTGCAGTAGCTCGCGACCTTCTCCGGCTCACGGTGCGACGACATCACGGTCGTCTCGATCGGCACGCCCGCGTCGCGGAGGATCGTCTGCGCCGGTTCGATGTGCTCGAGGTCGGACTGGGAGCCCACGATGATCCCGATGAGCGGTCCGATCTCGGCCTCGTGCGCCAGCGCGACCGCCTGGGTCTCGGTGGGTGGGATCGGGTCGGAGGTCACCATGGAGTCGGAGCTCGGCAGTTCTGGAGAGGTGCGGGGGAGGGCGGTCTGCGCCCGTGCACGCGACGGGTCCCGGCGGCGGGCGGCGTGCGCTCGCGCCGGCGGCGCCCGGGTCGATCAGCCGGCCTGGTGGGACGCTGCGGCGGCGATGTCGCCCCGGAGCTGCCGGCCATCGAACGCGATCGCGTCAGCGCCAGCGTACGCAGCCTCGCGCGCCGCAGCAAGGGTGTCCCCCAGCGCAGTGACGGCCAGGACGCGGCCGCCGGCGGTCACGAGCGGTGCGCCGGGATGCTCGCCGCCGGCCGTGCCCGCCTGGAAGACGATCGTGTCGGTGGGCTCGTCCGCGGTCTCGACACCGGTGATGACGTCGCCCTTGCTCGCCGACGCGGGGTAGCCCGCGCTCGCGAGGACCACCGTCACGGCGGGCCGCGGGTCGACGTCGAGGGTGGCGCCCTCGAGCCCGCCGGCGCGGCTCGCGCGCTCCATCAGGTCGACGAGGTCGGAGGTGAGGCGCGGCAGCACGACCTGCGTCTCCGGGTCGCCGAAGCGGGTGTTGTACTCGAGCACGCGCGGGCCCTGCGAGGTGAGCATGAGGCCGGCGTAGAGCACGCCGTGGAACGGCGTGCCGCGGCGGGCGAGCTCGTCGACGATGGGCTGGTGCACCACCGCGGAGAGGTCGGTGAGGGTGGCGGGGTCCACGCCCGGCACCGGCGAGAACGCGCCCATCCCGCCCGTGTTCGGACCCTCGTCGCCGTCGAGCGCACGCTTGAAGTCGCGCGCGGGCGCGAGGGCCAGGGCGCGCTCGCCGTCGCAGAGGGCGAGCAGGCTCACCTCCTCGCCGTCGAGGAAGTCCTCCACGAACACCTCGCCGTCGCCGAAGACGCGCGTCTCGAGCATGTCGACGAGGGCGGCGCGGGCCTCGTCCTCGGTGGTCGCGATCACGACGCCCTTGCCGGCGGCGAGTCCGTCGAACTTTATGACCGTCGGGTAGGTCGTCACGGCGGCGAGGCCATCGGCGACGGTGGTGACGACGGCGTGCCCGGCGGTCGGGACACCCGCGGCGAGCATGATCTCCTTCGCGTAGGTCTTCGAGCCCTCGAGCCGGGCCGCGGCCGCGCTCGGGCCGAACGCCGCGATGCCCTCGGCCGCGAGCGCGTCGACCAGGCCCGCGACGAGCGGCGCCTCCGGCCCCACGACCACGAGGTCGACCGACTCGGCCTTCGCGGCCGCGACGATCACGTCGACGTCCTGCGAGTCCGCGACGGACCGGGCGAGCTGCCGGATGCCCGGGTTGCCCGGGGCGCACAGCAGCTCGGGGCGCTGCGGCGAGCGCGCGAGGGCGTGGACGATCGCGTGCTCGCGCCCACCGGAACCGACGACCAGGATCTTCACCCGCGGGAGTCAATCAGGCGACGGCACGCGGCGACCGTCTAGGCGGACGGTCGCCGCGCCGGGCCGCGCCTCAGCGCGCCGATCGCTGCTGCGAGACCGAGCCCTGAGCGCGGCTCGTAGGCCCGGTTCCACAGACCCCCATGAACGGCGAGATCGCTGAAAAGCACGCCCGGTGCGGTGAGGCGGTCGCCGGTGCGGTGGAGGTCGTCGACGAGCAGCGCGGCCATGAGGGTGCGTGCCGTCTCGGGCGCGAAGACCTCGATGCCGAAGATGTCCGCGCCCGCGTAGGCGGAGGCGAGGACGCGGTTCTTGAGCACCGAGCGGGTCCAGGAGGCGGGCGCGACGTTGAACGACGCCGGGTGGCCGCTGGCCGCCGCATCGGTGGCGATCCACCGCTGCACCCGTTTCGCGACGGCGTAGTTCGGACCCTGCTGGGGCACGAGCACGTCGGCGATGTCCTCGCCGTCGCGGTAGGCCGGGGCGAGGAGTCGACCTCCACTCGCCACGCGCAGCGGGAGCTGGGCCACCGCCCGCCAGCCGCGTCCCTCCCAGGCGCGTTCGGCCCGGGCCACGGTGCGGCCGGGCACGACGAACGCGTCGGTCGGGGTGGCGAGCCCGGCGACCGCGACGCTGCGGCGACGGGCCGTCAGGCGCTCGCGGATCAGGTCGAAGGCCGCGCTGAGCCGCAGGTGCATCGCCCGGTCCGCGTAGGCGTACATGCCGAGGACGAGTTCGTTGTCGCCGGCGCGTGCGTGGATCCAGTCCGCGAGCTCGCACGGCTCGGTGACGAGGTCGGCGCCGGGGACGCCGGAGGTCCCGATCGGCACGGCGGTGGTGCCGCTGCCGTGCTCGGCGATCGCCGTGACGGCATCCTGCACCCGGCCGCTCGGCACGTCGATCGCGAGGACGTCGGCGCCCCACGACGCGAGCGCCCGGAACGGACTCATCTCGCCGGCGGCCCCGATCACGGCGATCGAGCGGCCCTCCAGCCGCAGGCGCCGCGGGTGGGCGACGATGCGCGCGATCGCGTCGGCGACGCCGGGCTGCACGATGCCGTCCTCGACCCATCGGCCGACCTGTTCGAGCAGCGCCGTGCCGCGCAGGATCTCACCGCGGTAGGGGATCTCGAGCTGGTCGACGGCGGGGCCGCGTCCCGGGATCTCGAGGGTGTCGCCGGGATCGGCGAACGGTGGGTCGAAGATCTGGAGCGCGACGTCGGTCTTGCCGGCGTGCACCATGAGGCGCCGCATCGCGGCGAGGCCGTCGCGTGCGACCGTGATCTCGTCGTGGACCGAGTCGCCGGTGGCGATCGTCGCGGCACGCACGGCGTGCACGTATCCCGAACGCCAGTCGTCCGTGCCGTCGATCCTCGCCGCCGCGGCCGGGTCGATGCCCCGGACCGCGGCGGCGAGGATCTCCCGCGCGACGGCCGTCGAGGTGCGGCCTCCGGACGCGTCGACGGGGAGATCGACCCCACTCCAGGCCGGACGTGCCGGTGGGGCCGCGATGGACGGATGACCGGTGTGGGACGTGTTGGTCATGTCGCACAGGCTCACCGAGCCCGCCGAACCTGGCAATGGGCCGCCGCCCAACGTGCGTTGTGCGGGTGCACAGACTGGACGCAAGCCCGGGATTTCGCGCTCCCGTCGAGGGTCCACATACCGGTGCAAAGCGCCGACGATGGTCTTGTCGGTCCACCGCTCTCGGCCGCAGCGTCCCATCTACGAGCAAGGTCTCCACCCACATGCCCCTTCGCAAACAACGCCCCATCCTCAAGGCCGCCGGCGTCGCCATCGTCGGCGCCGCACTGATCCCGGCGACGGCCTCGGCAGGCATCCTCAGCTTCCTCACCCCGGCCAAGACGACGACCACGACGACGACCGCCGCGGCCACCACCGCGACGGTGCCGAGCACGGCCACGAGCGGCTCCACCACGTGCACGCCGCTGCCGACCACGAAGGCATTCCAGGCCGTCGACGGCGACAGCGCCGACTACTCGGTCGCCCCCGCGGGCACGTTCGAGAGCGGCGCGACCGGCTGGACCCTCACGGGCTCGGCCGCGGTCGCGACCGGCAACGAGTCCCTCGGCATCTCGTCCGGGTCGAAGTCGCTGCGGTTGCCGCTCGGCGCCACGGCCACCTCGCCGGAGTTCTGCGTCGACGAGACCAACCCGCACTTCCGCTTCGCGTACAAGGTCGACAACGTCGGCGCCGCCGGCTTCGTCGCCTACGTGATCTACCGCGACGCCGCGGGCGCCGTGACGAAGACGCAGCTGCTCTCGTCGAGCGGCCTGTCGATCGCGCCGTCGGCGTGGCAGGCCTCCCCGAGCAGCCCGCTCGCGACGATCATCCCCCTCTCGTCGACGAACAAGAGCGCCAGCGTCCAGCTGAAGTTCGTGGCCTCGAGCCCGGCCGACATGGCCTCCGACATCACCACGGCCGTGGTCGGCACGAACGCCATCTCGGGCATCGTGAAGGGCGCCACGGGGATCGCGAGCTCGGCGACCAACATCGGGACCGGCATCGCCTCGAACGTGGTGAACGTCGGCGTGTCGATCGACTCGGTGATGGTCGACCCCTACCGTCGCGGCTGATGGGCTCAGCCGCCGATGCGCATGGCCCTCGGGCCATGTGAACGACCACCGACGTGAAGGTCCTGGGCCGGGTGACATGGGAAGCACCTCCGGCCCGGGACCGTCGGAGTTTTCAACATTCCCTCACCAAAGGTTCCCTCGCACGGGGGAATGGTCGGTTACCGTGACCCCATGGGATCCGGTCTGCCCCCGAACCGTCCCGGCCACCCCGGCCGCCTCGCCCCCTCAGGCGGTCGGCTGGTCGGCGGCGTCGAGACCGAGCGAGCGCTCGATCTCGTGCGTGAGCGCTCGGTGGAACAGCTCCGCGAACGCGTCGATGGTGACGTGCTGGAGCGCGACGATCGCCTCCGTGATGTGCGCCAGCTGGTCGGCCGGTTGGCCCGCTGCCACGAACGGCGCCCAGATCTCGTCGATGGCCGCCTTCACGTAGACGGCCGCGGCGCCGTCGGCGAAGGGCGCGGCCTGCTCGCTCGCCGCGATCGACCGGTCGAGCGACATGCCCTGCCGCACGGACTCGCGGGCGGCCTCGAGCATCGCGGGCTGGACCACGTCCCAGCGGTCCTCGGCGACACGCCGCAGGACGCCGTGCGCCTCGGCGCGCGGCAGGAACGCCGCGGCCTCCTCGCCGAACTCCTCGGCGAGCTCGTCGTAGGTCATCGACGACACCTCCGGTGGCGCCACCGACGGGTCGAAGACCGCGCGACGGAGCCGGGCGACGTGCCCGGGCTCGTCGTCGCCGGGCTCGAGCATGGCGGTGATCGCCTTCAGGGCGAGGCCGTCCTCCTGGAGCCGGCGGATCAGCTGCAGCCGCTCCACGTGGCGCGGGCCGTAGTACCCGACCCTGCCGCGCACCTGCGGCCCCGGCAGCAACCCGCGCGACTGGTGGTTGCGGATGTTGCGGACGGTCATCGACGTCGCCGTCGCGAGCTGTTCGATGGTGAGGTCGTCCACGCGCCCATCGTACGTATGCGTGGACGGTCCGGCACCCCTCGCGACCTGTGGCCATGCCGATGAGCGCCACGGGCGGCCAATTCCCGGATGAACGCGAGCTCGGTGAACTCGCGCTCATGCGCTCGACCGCGGAGGAGGAGGAGCCGAGCACGGAGCTCCGCGACGCGCTCGTGGCGCTCGTCGCGCTCCTCGAGCCGCAGCTCGACGAACTCGCGGGCGAACTCACCGACCTCTACCGCGAGGTGAGCCCGCGGTACGCGGAGGTCCCGGCCGACGGCATCTTCGCGGGCACGAAGGCCGTCCTGCGGGTCTGGGCCGACGGGGTCAAATCCGGGCGCCTGCCGACGAGCGCGGACCGTGCCGCGATCGAGCGGTACGTCGAGCGGTGGACCGCGACCCTCCTCCCGCTCGAGCTCATCGCGCGCAGCTTCCAGATCGGCGCGCGGCGGGTGGTCGCGCTCGCCCAGAACGTCGCCGACGATCTGCGCCTCGGCGCACCGACCCTGCTCGCGCTCCAGGATCGCGCGTGGCAGTGGGCCACCCTGAACATGGCGGTCGTCGGCGACGTCCAACGGACCCAGCAGGTCGCTGCGGCCCGCCGCGACGGCGCGCTGCGCGCGGCTCTGATCGCGCAGCTCCGCGGCGGCCGGTCCACGCCCGAGGAGCTCGCCGACGTCGCCGCGCTCCTCGGCCTCGATCCGGAACACGGCTACGTGGCGGTCGTCGGCACCCCGGACACCGCCGGCCTCGCGGAGGCCGGCCTGCGCCGTTCGGGCGCGACCACCGCGCTGCGGGTGGTGCACGCCGTCGTCGACGGGCGGCTCTTCGCGCTCGCGCCGGGCGAGCCGCGCCTCGGCCCGGGCGTCGTCGAGTCGCCGATCGGCGTCGGCCGCCGCCGCGCCATCGCGGAGGCGCACCTGTCGTTCGCGGAGGCCGAGCACGCCGAGCGCACCGCGGCCGCCTTCGGGATCGCCGGCCTCGTCGACCTCGAGATGCTCGCGCCGCTCCCGATGGTCACCTCGACCGAGCGTCTCGCCGAGTACGCCGCCACCCGGCGGTTCGCGCCGCTCGACGCGCTCGGGCGGCCCGGCATCGACGTGGAGCGCACCGTGCTCGCGTTCTTCGAACACGACCAGAGCATCGACGCCACGGCGCGCGTGCTCCACGTGCACCGCAACACCGTCCGCCACCGGCTGGGCCGCTTCCGCGACCTCACCGGGCTCGACATCGCCCACACGGACGAGCTCGTCACCGCCTGGTGGCTGCTGCGCCACCGTGAGGCGCAGCGGGCCCCGGCGCCGACCGGCGACGGGGCGTGAGCGCGGGCGGGCTACAGCCCGGCGACGAACTCCTCGATCGGGATGGCCGTCAGGGTCTGGTAGGTGGTCGTGCCGCGGGACCCGAGCTCGAGCGACACGCGCGCGATGGTCTGCGCGTCGGGCGCCTCGACCACGCTCACGAAGTCGAACTCGCCGAGAGTCGCCCACTGCGCGGTCACCTTGGCTCCGAGGCTCTCGATCTCCTGGTTGACCTCGAGCACCCGCTCCGGGTTGTTCTTGATCGTCGCGGTGCCCTGGGGCGTGAGCTTGCAGAGCATGAGGTAGGTCGCCATGGCGTGTGGATCCCTCGGGGTCGGGGCAGGTCCTGCCTCCGTTGTATCCCATCCGCGGCGCGGCGTCCGCACGTCGACGGCCGCTGACCGCCAATGCACTGGCGGACGCGACAATCGGACGGTCGATGCCGTCCACCCCGGCCGGTACGGTCAGCGGCGGTGGTACGCACCTTCACACGCACGCGCGCGCTCGCGCCCGGTGCGGCCCTGCTCGGCGTCGCCCTCGCCGGTGTGGTCGCCGCCCCCGCCCATGCGGCGTCGCTCGGGCTCGACCAGCGCTGCTACGTCGCGGGGGAGAAGGCCTCGGTCACGGGCAGCGGCTTCGCGCCGCGGGTCCCGATCACGTTCACGAGCGGCGCCACCGCGCTGCCCTCGGCCACGTCCGACAACTCCGGCGCCATCTCGCAGACGCTCACCGTGCCCGGCGTGGCCTTCGGTCTCAACGAATCGCAGGTCGAGGTGGTCGCCAGCGACGGCGTCACGAGCGCCCACGCCTACCTGAACGTCACCACCGCGGGCGCGAGCTACAGCCCCGCCGCCGGCGATCCGACCACGCTGCGCGTCAGTCACACGATCAGCGGCTTCGGGCTCAGCGAGGTCAAGCCGTCGATCTACCTCCACTACGTCTCCCCGACGGCCCAGAAGGCCGCGCCCGCGAAGGCGACCACGTCGACGGGCGGCTCCTCGGCCACGCCAGCCGATCCTCCGGGCGTGAAGACGATCAGGCTCGGGCAGCTGCGCGGTCCGTGCGGCGTCCTGAAGACGTCGCCGCGGCGCCTGTTCCCGTTCAAGGCCGAGGCCGGCCAGTGGGTCCTCCAGTACGACACGCGCCCGCGGTACCTGAAGGGCACCTCCGACTCCGCCTTCTTCTGGGTGACCCGCAAGGTCACGATCAAGGCCGACTGAGCCTCGGACCGCAGGCCCATGAGCCTCTTCCGTCGCGGGCGCCACGAGGTCCCGCCCGATCCGATCGCCGCCGCGCAACGCCTCGACGGCGTGTTCCTCGAGTTCGCCGGCCACGAGGGTGTCGCCGGGCTCGTCCGCTGGCTCACGATCGGTCCGCTGCGGGTCGGCGGGGAGGTCGAGATCCCGGACGCCGAGTTCTACACCGTGGTCGCCTCGATCGACGACCGCGCCGTCGAGCTGAACCTGCCGATCTTCGGTCTCCCGGACGTCATCATCACCGGTCGCGTCGGTGACCGCTCCGTCGACCTCGGCGAGGCGTGGGGCACCAGCGACGCCCAGTTCGCGGATGCCGTGGAGATGATCCTCGGCGACCGGTGGGCCGAGGCGATCGAGGGCACCCGCACGGACGACAGTGCCGCCGAGTGGGCCCGGGTCGCCGCGTGGCTGGGTGGCGGCGCCTCCGATCCGGGCACGCTGTCCGCGCTCCGGGTCGGCCTCGTCGAGCTCGACGGCGGCCGCCGCATGGTGGTGCCGCCCGAGTTCGTCGGCGAGGCGATCGTCGGGAGCGAGCCGCGCCTGGAGACCTCCGACGTGGCGGCGCGGGTCTCGGCGAGCGGCTGGCACATCGAGCCGCGCCGCCTGCGCTGACGCGCGCGGCCTGCGACCGGCCGCGGTTCAGGGTGTGGTGGCGACCGCGGCGGCGGGCGAGAACTGCACGATCACCGCGGACCGCGGACCGACCGCGTAGCTCGCCGCGGTGCGGTCGTCCTTGCCCTTGGCCGCCACGCTCGCGAGGTTGATCCCGATGCGTCCCGGCGGAAGCCCGACCGTCGCGGGCTGCAGGGTCGGGTTCACCGCGACCATCCCGCCGGAGAACTGGCGGATGACCAGCGGCCCGTTCGTCGCACGGTCCCCGAGCGGGAGGCCGAGGTCCTGGCCGTACCCCCGGAAGCTGCGGCCCGGGTAGTCGCAGATGTCGCCGACGCCGTCGCCCTGCGTGAACGTGAGCAGTGCGGTGGCGAGGTTGAACGCGGACGCGCGGACGTTCGCCTTCCACGCGGCACTGCCGACCTTCCATCCCGGCTGGCGCCGGTACGACTGGTCCGAGCACGGCGGTGGGGTGCCGAGGCGCCTGGGGTCGCTGGCGACGAGCGCGCCGCTGTTGACCTTCTCGTACTGCACATGCGCGCCGGCCGCATGCAGCGCGTCGACGTACGCGAGCAGGCGCGGGTACGAGTACGGGTCCGCGAGGGCGCCGCCGTAGACGAGGCCCGCGTCGATCGCGCCGCCCTCGATCACGAGTTGGTCGGCGGTCGCCGCGGCACGCACCAGGGCGCTGTTCGGATCGAGCAGCGGCGTGGCGGCCGCGACCGACGGATACGGCACGTCGGTCCAGTGGGCGTTGATCGTGAAGGTGGCGGTCGCCGGCAGGGCGGCGCGGAGTTCCCGGAGCAGGGCGACCTCGGCGTCGCCCCACTGCGCCGCGGAGATCCGCGGGTTCGGTGTGTACCAGGAGGGGTCGGTGAGGACGTCGTCGACCCAGAGCCCCTCGTACCCGCAGGCGATGAGGTCGAGGGCGGCACGCCGGGACGGATCGGCGGTGCACGACGCCTGGCCGTCACTGCCGTAGAGCCACCAGTGGCGGGCGTCCGGGTTGCGGATGTCGATCACGTCCCACCCGTCGACGTGCACGACCTGGCCGCCGGCCTTCAGGAGGTACTTCGCGGCGTCCCGCACCCCGGTGCGGTTGTAGGCGTTCGGCCCGGCCGCGTTGACGTACACCTGGATGTCCGGGTGGGTCGCCCACCCGAGGAGGTTGCGGCTCACCGTCGGCGCGGAGTCGTAGGCGACGAACGGCCGGGCGTGCGCGGAGATCCACCGCTGCGCGCTCGTCATCCGTTTCAGCGGCGTGGTCGCGCGGTCGGTCCACGTGTACCGGTCGATCGACGGCTCGGCGCGGCGGCTCACCGGGAGGGCGGTCGAGATCTCGACGGGATTGGTCCCCGGAACGGATCCGTCGGTCGAGGCGTCTTCGCGGAGCGCGACCCCGGCTCCCCCGACGGCCGCGGCGACGGCCATCACGATCAGCCCGTGGCGCAGCAGCATCCGGCGATCATGGCAGCTGCCGCGCCACCGTCGGTCACGCCCGGACAGCTTCACGGGCACGCAGGGTGATCGCGACCGCGCCCGGTCGAACGGTGATGCCCTCAGAACGCGGAGCCGCCCTCGGCGCGGCGGATTCCGGCAAATCGCGCCGAGTTCTGGGGCGTTCGGCGCGTGTCACCCGAACAGCGCTCCACGAACGCCTGCATTCGTGAACGTTCGGTCAGTCTGATCGGCGTTTGAGTGGGGCCGTTCTGTGTTGCGGGTCACCTTGGTATGTGTGATTATCAGCGCTCCTGAGGCCTTGCCCGGCCTCGTTGTCCCCCCTTCTGCCTCGAGGAATCCTGTGGTGCGCTCGTCCCGGAGCCATCGTCGGCCCGTGCGTCTGCTGACGTGCGTGACCGCCGCCTTCGCCCTCACCGGCCTCGCCGCCGGCAGCGCCTCGGCGCGGGTCAACGTCAACCCGCCGCTCGGCGAGGTCCCGGCGACCGCAGCGACCGTGCAGTGCACGCCCGTGATCGTCTACGCCGTCCGCGGGTCGAGCGAGAACTCGAACGTCCCCGCGGCGCACGCGCCCGGCCAGTTCGAGCCCGGCACCACGCGGCCGATGACGAAGTACTACATGGGCCTCGGCGAGGAGATGGAGCCCGCGTACGTGCTCTTCCGCGACACGTACCCCAAGGGCTACGTCAGTCTCGTCACGAACCGCGCGCCGCAGAACGACGGCGGCCTGGGCGGTGGCACCGATCCGAACGGTCCGGCGACGAACGGGTACCGCGCCGTCGGCGTCGAGGCGACCCTCGGCCACCCCGACCCGTTCGTGAACTACGAGCAGAGCGCCCTGCAGGGTGCGGCGATCGCGACGACCGACCTCAACCTCATCCACGCGCGTTGCGCGGGCTCCAAGCTCGTGCTCGCGGGGTACTCGGAAGGCGCGGAGGTGCTGCGCCGCGCGACGGCCTCGCTCTCGTGGACGCCCGCCCCGGGCATGGCCGCCGGCATGATCTTCGGCGACGTCCTGTGGAAGGCCAGCGACCGCAACGTCACGTTCGTCGGTGACAACGCCCGCGACGGCCGCGGTGCGATCCTCGCCGCCCGCGACGGCGACAACCACCTCGGGTCGCCGGTCCGGTACGCGATCGCGCCGATCCCGCAGTGGCCGGCCGGCTGGAACATCACCAGCTGGTGCCACGGCGGCGACCTCGCCTGCCAGTGGCGTGGCGGCACCCTCATCGCCCACCAGACCTACGGCCTCGAGGACGCGGTCGCCGCGGCCGGCCGCATGGCCCGCCAGATCGGTGGCCCGTTCATCAAGCCGGTCGTCACGGCGATCCCGCTGAACCAGCCCCGTCAGTGCTTCGTGCGCGGCTCGCGGTACGTGGAGCAGCTGTCGATCGCGGGCTCGCCCGCCGGCACCTCGGCCACGTTCACGTCCCAGTGGGAGCCGTTCCCCTTCTTCCCGTTCAAGCCGGTCACCCTCAAGGACCAGACCGACAAGACCATCGTCCGCAGCTCGATGACGGGCCTGCAGATCCGGTACGTGGTCCGCTGGAACGGCGACAAGCTCGACTACCGCAACGTCTGCTGAGGCAGCAGGCGCCATGGGGTGCGGGGCCGGAGCAGCGGCGCCGCACCCCGCGGTGGTCGTATCCCGCGGGGGCGTGCGTCAGCGCTCGTAGGTGATGTACGACTTGCGGTGCGCGACGGTCTCGTACGTGCGCC
>JAVHXX010000498.1 GCA_031119595.1 Patulibacter sp.
CTGCGGCTCAGGCCGTCGCCGCGGCGCGGGCGCTCACCGCGGCCCGGGCGCTCGCTGCGGCTCAGGCCGTCGCCGTCGCTCCGACCCAGCCGGCGGGCTTGCGGTCGATCCAGGGGGCGGCGGCTTCGAGCTGGGCGGCGAGCTGGAGGAGGATCGTCTCGTCGGGGGCCATGAGCTGCACGCCGATCGGGAGGCCGTCCGCGGTCTGGCCCATCGGGAGGGTGATCGCCGCCCAGCCGGTGACGTTCGCCATGGTGGTCCAGCCGCAGGTCGCGAACTCGACATCGAAGAAGGCGCGCGTGGTGCCGCGGGGTTGGTCGAGGTGGGCGTAGCCCGGCGGCGTGGTGAGGAGCGTCGGCACGAGGAGCACGTCGGCGGCGCCCATCCCGGCCACGAACCGGCGGGTCTGGGCGTGGACCGCTTCGATCGCCGCGGCGTACTGCACGCCCGTCGTGGTGAACCCCTCCCGGACCATCACCCAGGTGCTCGGTTCGAATTCGTCCTCGTGGGGCTCGCGGCCCAGGACCTCGGTGGCGAAGGCGTGGAGTTGGGCGTTGCTCACCGTGTGGAGCACGGCGATGGCGTCGGCGACCGCGTCCGGGTCGATGGTCGGGGCCCCCTGCTCGACGTGATGCCCGAGGCCCTCGAGGAGCGCGGCCGTCGCCTGGACCGCCGCGACGACCTGCGGATCGGTCGTGGTCCCCGGGAAGCAGGAGTCGGTCGTGGTGAGAATGCGCTGCGGCGCCGGGGCGACGGCGATCGCCTCGAGGAACGACGTCGCCGGGAGTGGCGCGAAGTACGGGTCGCCCGGGTCCGACCCGGTGACCGTGTCGAGGAGGGCGGCACTGTCGCGGACGGTGCGCGTGAGCGCGTGCTCGTTGACCAGCCCCTCGAGCACGTGCCCGGCACCCGGCGCGAACGAGGTCCGCGCGCGGCGCGGCTTGAGCCCGACCAGTCCGCACACCGAAGACGGCATGCGGATCGACCCGGTGCCGTCGCCGGCGGAGGCCGCCGGGAGCACGCCCGCCGCGACGAGGGCCGCCGAGCCGCCGCTGCTGCCGCCGGGCGTGATGTCCGGACTCCACGGGTTCGCCGTGCGACCCCAGAGCGACGGCTCCGTCGTGCAGTGGTTGCCCCACTCGGGCGTGTTCGTCTTGCCGAAGACGACGAGGCCGGCGTCGAGCCAGCGCTGCACGATCCAGGCGGTGTCCGGAGCGACGTACGTGCGCAGCGCCCGCGAGCCCATCGCCTCGGGAGCTCCGGCCAACGACGCGCTGAGATCCTTGAGGAGGTAGGGCACGCCGGCCACGGGCGACAGCCCCTCACTGCGCAGCGCGCCGGAGGCGTCGAGGGCGGCGGCCTGCTCGCGTCCGCGGTCGAAGAGATCGACGATGACGGCGTTGAGCTCGCGGGTCGCCTCGACGCGCTGGATCGCCGCCTCGAGCAGCTCCACGGCCGTGAGGTCACCGGCAGCAGCGAGCGCACCCTGGCCGACCGCGTCCACGTCGGCGAGTACAAAGGCCGCTTTCAAGTCCATTGAGCAGATGGTGCCCGAACGGGGTCGTGGGAGCAAACAGCCGGAAGCGTGCGTCGCGTCACACGAGGAAAAGCGGACCACGGACCGGAACTAGAGTTCCGGCGCATGGCCCCCACCGCGCTCCTGTCCCGCCCCGCAGCTCTCCGCGACGAGCTGCGACGCGCGCTCCCCCACCGTCCCTTCTCCGTCAAGTTCTGGGACGGACAGACCCTCGAGGGCACCGAGCCCGGCCCCACGCTCACCGCCCGCTCACCCCGCTCCGTCGCCTTCCTCCTGAGCGCACCGGGCGAACTCGGCCTCGGGCGCGCGTACGTGACCGGCGAGCTCGATGTCGACGACCTCGACGCCCTCACCGACCTCATCGGCGTGTGGAAGCCCCCGACCCTCGACGCCAAGGACCGCGCCCGCCTCGCCATCTCCGCCGTGCGCGCGGCCGGCCTGCAGCTCCCGCCGACGCCGCCGGAGAGCGAGATGCGCCCCCAGGGCGTGCTGCACGGGCTGCGCCGCGACTCGCGCGCGATCCAGCACCACTACGACGTCTCGAACGAGTTCTACGCGCAGCTGCTCGACGACTCGATGACGTACTCGTGCGCGTACTACACCAAGGCCGACGAGTCCCTCGAGCAGGCCCAATGGAACAAGCGCGAGCTGATCTGCCGCAAGCTCGAACTCGAGGCCGGACAGCGCGTCCTCGATGTCGGCTGCGGCTGGGGCGCATTCGTGGTCCACGCCGCCAAGGAGCACGGCGTGAAGGCCGTCGGCATCACGCTGTCGCCCGAGCAGGCGAAGGGTGCCCGCGAGCGCGCAGAACGTGAGGGCGTCGCCGATCTCGTCGAGATCCGCGTGATGGACTACCGCGAGCTCGCCGACGGCCCGTACGACGCGATCGCGTCGATCGGCATGGTCGAGCACGTCGGCGAGCAGCGCATCGACCTGTACGCCGAGCAGCTGTCGAAGATGCTCAAGCCTGGTGGTCGCCTCCTGAACCACGGCATCGCCCGCCGTCGCCACCCGGGCGCCGCGCCGGGCCCGTTCTCGGAGCGCTACGTCTTCCCGGACGCCGTGCCGCTGCACCTCTCGCACGTCACCAACGCGCTGGAGAAGTCGGACTTCTCGATCGAACACGTCGAGGGCTTCCCGGAGAACTACGTCCGCACGCTCACCGCGTGGATCGAGAACCTCGACGCGGACATCCCGAACGCCACGCGGATCGCCGGCGACGAGCGTGTCCGCGTGTGGCGTCTGTACCTGCGCGCCTCGCGCAACGGGTTCACGTCGGGCTTCGCATCGGTCTACCAGGTGCTCGCGGTCAAGCCGACCGAGACCGGCAAGTTCGCCGACCCGTCGTCGTACTCGACGCGCACCTTCACGGTCTGACCGGCCGGGCCGGAGCCGTCCCGGCCGCCTGACAAGATCGACCGCGAATGGCCGACGAAGACGCCCCTCTCACCGGACACGAGCGCGACGTGCTGCGGCAGGCCGTCCGCGACGCGCCCGACGAGTTCCTCATGTCACTGCTGGCCATGGCCCGGCAGCGGCTGCGGGAGCACGTCGGCCTGCTGGTGAACGGCATGATCGTGATCGGCGAGCTCAACGAACCGGAGGCGCTCGCGGCTCTGCTGCGGGTGCGCCGCGGGGCGCAGATCGAGCGCGCCGAGCGCCCGGACGGCCTCACCGACGACGAGTGGGACGCGATGGCCGAGGAGTGGATCTCCGAACCGACCCGCATGGTCGAGGACCAGCGCGCCCGCGAGGAAGCGCTCGACGAGGCCGTCGAACCGTTCGCGATCGACGGCCCGCCGCGTTCCCGCGAGCTCCCCGGCGAACTCGAGCGCCAGGTCGAGGCCATGCGCACCTACTCGCACATCACCCTCACCGACGCGACGATCACCGCCCCGGGCGTCCCGGCGACGACGTCGGTGCCGGTCATGCGCATCGCGGTGCGGCAGGTGTCCGGGTGGTGGCTCGCGCC
>JAVHXX010000499.1 GCA_031119595.1 Patulibacter sp.
GAACCGTGCGCCGCGGCGGCGGGCCGGGCGCGAGGGGTTCCGAGATCGCGGTGCGTCCGCCGGGAGGCGGACGGCCCGGGGCCTAGAACGGGATGTCGTCCTCGCCCGGGTCCGGGAGGCTCGCGCCACCGCGGGCGGGCGCGAAGTCGGACGTGTCGACGGCGGTCTCGCGACCACCGCGGCCGTAGCCGCCCTGCTCGCCGTAGCCACCACCGGCCGGGGCGGGCTGACGGTCGTAGCCGCCGCCGGCGGGCGCCGGCTGCTCGTAGCCGCCGCGCTGGGCACCGCCACCGCCACCGCCGTAGCCGCCCTGGTCGCCGTAGCCACCACCGCTGGCCTGGCCGTAGCCGCCGCCCTGCTGGCCACCGCCACCGCCCGAGCCGTCGCTGAGGAACTGGACGTTCTCGGCGACGATCTCCACGGACTGGCGCTTGTTGCCTTCCTTGTCCTGCCACTCACGCCAGTCGAGGCGACCGTCGATCGCGACGCCACGGCCCTTCGAGAGGTAGCGCGCGGCGTTGTCGCCGGCGGCGCCCCACACGACGACGTCGAAGTAGTTGGGCTTGTCTTCCCACTGGCCGCTCTGGTTGTTCTTGCGGCGGCCGTTGACGGCGACGCGCAGCGAACACACGGAACTGCCGGAGTTCGGGAGCTGCCGGAGCTCCGGATCCCGGGTGAGGTTCCCGGTGATGTTGACGCGGTTGATGTTCTGGGCGGCCATATGTCGCTCTGCTCTCAGATCGAGGGTGTCCGGCCACTTTAGGCATCGGATCGGTCGGCCGAACCGCGAACGCATGTTCTTTTGCGGTTCTGCGCGGAAGTCGACGCAAACTGCGCGGTTTCGTGACGGATACGGCGGGTCAGCGGCTGGCGGCCCGGGCCGCGCGGGCGTCGCCGACGAGCTCGTGCACCGCCGTCGCGAGCGCCTCGACCGTGCACGGCTTCGCCACGATGCGGCCCACGCCGAGGCGGGCGGCCTCCTCGCGCGCGTCCTCGGTGACGAACCCCGACGTCAGCACGATCGGCATCGCCGGCCGCAGGCCGCGGAGCCGCCGCACGAACGCGAGCCCGTTCATCGTGGGCATCGCGAGGTCCGTGATGACCGCGTCGAACTGCTCGGCGTCCTCGCGGAACCGGTCGAGCGCATCCTGGGGGTCGTTCGCGACGTCGATCTCGCAGCCGTGCGCCGCCATCTCGCGCTCGGCGAGGTGGGTGAGCGCGCGGTCGTCGTCGACGAGCAGCACGCGCGGTGGCGGCCCGACGGCGACGGTGGGACCGCCGAACGGCTGCAGCGCCTCCTCCTCGGCCTTCGACGGGGCCCCGACGGCCGGCAGGTGGATGGTCACGAGGGTGCCGCTGCCCGGCACGCTCTGCAGCGCGATCGTGCCGCCCTGGTTGTGGACGGCGGTCTGCGCGGCGGCGAGCCCGAGGCCCGCGCCGTCGCCCATCGGCTTCGTCGTGAAGAACGGATCGAAGGCGCGGTCGGCCACGCGGTCGGGGATCCCCGGACCGTCGTCGCGGACGCGGATCCGCACGTACTCACCGGGTGGCAGGGCATGTCGCGAGCCCGTCGCCTCGTCGCCGAGCTCGTCGCGGTCGACGGTGATCTCGATGACGCCCGGCCGGTCGCCGATCGCGTAGTCCGCGTTCACGACGAGGTTGAGGAGGACCTGGTGCAGCCCGGTCGCGTCGCCGACGGCATCCGGGACCTCCGCGGCGGCGGCCTCTCGCAGCTGCACCCCGATGCCGAGCGTCGGACGGATCAGTGCGCACGCCTCGCGCACGATCTCCGGCACGGAGTAGCGCTCGCGCGGCGGGCGGTCGTCGCGGCTGAAGCTGAGGAGCCGGTTGACGAGATCGCCGGCGCGGCGCGCGGCGCGCGTGATCTCCTCGATGCTGGCGAGCGCCGATTCGCCGGCCGCCAGGCGTCGCTCGGCGGCGCCGGCGTTGCCGAGGATGGCGCCGAGCACGTTGTTGAAGTCGTGGGCGACGCCTGCCGCCAGCGTGCCGATCGCCTCGCGCTTCTGGCTGAGCAGGATCGCCTCCTGCTGCTTGTGGCGTTCGGTGACGTCCTCGATGACCCCGAGGACCCGCAACGGGCCCTGCTCGTCCATCTCGACGCGACCGAGGCCGCTGATCCAGCGCAGCTCGGGGCCGTCCGGGGTCGCGCGCCACAGGCGGTAGTTCGCGACGTACTCGACCTCGCCGGTCATCGCGGCCTCGAGCGCCGCCCGCACGACGGGCCGATCCTCCGCGTGGATGAGGTCGAGGTATGCGTCGACGCCGCCCTCCTCCATGACCCGTTGCGGGTCGCGGCCGTAGATCTCGGCGAAGCGCTCGTTGGCGACGATCCGGGGTTCGCGGAAGGAGACGACGTACGTCCCGAGGCGCGTCAGCTCGATGGCGTTGCGCAGCTGCTCCTGCTGGCCGATCGCCTCCGCCCGGACCGCCAGGTGCTCGGAGCGGTCCTCGATGTCGACCATGATCGACTCGAGGGCGCCGGTCGTGCCGCGGATCGGCGTCACCACGCAGACGACGCCGGCCTGGTCGTGGTCCGCGCGGTCGGGGCGCGGCACGAGGTAGCGCGCGGGGCCCGGCCGGGAGCGGGCGCGTTCGAGGCGCTCGTCCCACACGCGCGCCTGGCCACTGCCCCGGGGCCCGTCCGCGGCGACCTCGCGCACGTGGTGCCCCAGGATGCCGCCGGGGTTCCAGTCGGGGATGCCCTCGACGGTGAGCACGTCGCGGACGATCCCATCGGGTTCGAGGACGAACGTGATCCGGTAGTCCGCGTCGACGGACACGAGCGGCGCGTAGGCCGTCGCGGGGTTCGCGAGCCGCCGGCCGAGCGTCGTCACGACCTCCCGGTGCCCGGCGAGCCGCAGCATCTGGTCGCCGTCGAAGAGGTGGCACATCTCGACGCCGTGGCAGGTGTCGGCGAAGCTCCGCGCGATCGCCGGCAGTTCGGCGGTCGCGACGGTGCACCGGCCGGTCTGGTGCAGCCGCGCGAGATGCTCGAGCGCGCGCTCGCGGGTGCGCCGGTGGTGGGAGGTCAGGATCGGCAGGAGTTCGTGTTGGCCGAGCGCCGCGGCGGATCCGAGCTGCAGCAGCGCCGCGAACCCCGCCGGGTCCTCGTCGACCCGTGCCCGGTACGCCGCCGTCAGTGCGGTGAGCGTCGCCGCGACGGTGCCGTCCGGGGGCGGGCCGAGCGCCTCGAGGTCGGGCAACAGCGGCCGGGCGGAGAGGTCGGTGGCGGTCGCGACGACGAGGGCGTCGACATCGTCGAAGTGGTCGTGGATCGACGCGGCATCGAGACGCGTGACGGCCTTGATCGCCGGCAGCGTGAGCGCGGCGACTCCGCCGCGGGCGATGAGCGTCGACGCGGCGCGGATCAGCTCGCGGCGCGCTGGGTCCTCGGAGTCATCCCGATGGGTCATGGTCGTCCGAGGACCTGCATGAGCGTTCCGTCCCCCTCGGTTGCTCTGTGGTGAAGCGTTCCGGATAT
>JAVHXX010000500.1 GCA_031119595.1 Patulibacter sp.
CGATGGCCTTGTCGGGCATATTGCCCCACGGGAACTGCAGCCCGCCGGGCGCCGTGCCGATCCGCAGCCCCCAGGGTGGACCGCCGTCGGGGTCGACGGCGCGCACCGTGCTCACGTGCGTGGTGCCGGCCGCGGGCCGCACCGTGACGGTGTCGGTCGACTGCGGGATCGGGTGGCCGGTGAAGGCGGTGAGCGCGGCTGCGGCCGACCCCGTCCCGACGGCGAGCGCGAGCACGACCGAGAGGCCGGTCGCCCGCCAGGGCGCGCGGCGGGACGGTGCCGGGGCGGCGGTCCCGCCCGTCGGGTCGGCTTCCGGAGGGGTCGTCGGAGTCACCCGGCCGGCCACCGACCGGTGGAGGGTGTCGGCGGCGCGGCCCGGTTCGGGAGCAGCGGCGGCGCCCCAACCGGCGATCACGTCGTCGACGGACCTCACGGGCGGGGCCGCGGCGACGGGATTCGCGGCCTGCAGCCGCCGCATCGCGTCATCGAGCATCGGGCACCTCACAACGGGCAGCAGGGTCGGGCGCGGTCGACGGGGTGGCGGGCAGCGCACGCGTCGCCGGATCGGCAGCGACCGGGCGGACCTGCGCGCCCTCGGCCTCGAGCCGCGCGGCAAAGCGCCGCCGCGCCCGCGAGAGGCGCATCGTGAAGTTCGTCGCGCGGATCCCGAGCACCGCGGCGGCCTCCCGGGGCGCGAGGTCGTCCCAGCCGACGAGCAGCAGCGCCTCACGGTCGGTCGGGCTGAGCGCCGCGAGGGCCCGGAGGACGTCCCCGTCGACGCCGACCAGCGCGGCCTCGGCCGGATCGACCGGGCGTTCGTGGCCGATGCGGTCGTGCAGCGCGGACCAGCGCGCCGCCGAGCGACGGTGGTTCGCGACGATCCGACGGGCGACGCCGAGCAGCCAGAGGCGCGGCTCGTGCGGCACGTCGTCGAGGCGACGCCACGCCACGAGGAACACCTCGGACACGACATCGTCGGCCGTCGCCGGGTCGATCCGCCGCAGCGCATAGCCACGCACGGCGGGCGCATGCGCTTCGTACAGCGCTTCGAATCGGGCTCGTCCCCCCACGAAGGAGAGAGTGTCCGGGATCCGCCGAAACGCAACAGCGCGGTGCGCGGCCGCTCGCCGTACACCGCGCTGTCGATGTCGCCCGGCCGTCGGGGGAACCGGCCGGAACGTCTGGTGCCCGCTCGCGCCGCCGCGCGGCGGCGCCGCCTAGCGGCGGGCGTCGTCGAACGTGAGGTGGTCGCTCACGAGGCCCGCGAAATCCGAGAGGATCGCGAGCTCGGAGATCGTCCACGCGCGGGGGCCGTCGTCGAGGGCGCAGAACGCCCCGAGGACCTCGCCGTGCAGGCCGAGGAGCTCGATGCCGGCGTAGGCGCAGCCGAAGTCCCGGTCGGTGGCGCCCGTGTGCGAGGCGGCGACGGCGTTCGTGACGAACCGTTCGTCCGAGGTGACGACGTGGGCGCAGAGCGAACCCGCCAGGGGGAGCGGGAAGTCCGCGAAGCCCTCACCGCGACCGATGGTCGAGGCGGTGACGTAGTGCGCGTCGTCGACGAGCACGAAGGTCACCATCGACGCGCCGAGGAGCCGCGACACGAGCGAGCTGACCCGGTCGAGGGCCGAACGCAGCGGCGCGTCGATCACGGGACCGCACGAGGCGGAGGTGCGCGACGAGGCGGGGTCGGGCGTCGAATGTGAGCAGGGCATGGCGATACCTGGGGGAGAGGCGAGCAGGAGCGGACGAACCGGGGGGAACCAGTTCGTCCCCCGTCACGAGATTCGTAAAACCGACCCGGGGGAATGTCGGTAACAGCGATGTCGGGGGAACCATCGCCGTTCGAGGTACGAACTGGTACCTCCTCTATCGGCGCGCTGCGGACCGTTGCTGAGTGCTTTTCACGTATTCGTAAGAGAAACCGGGAACAGGTGCGCTGGCTCACACGCGCCAAACCCAAAACCGGTGCGAACCTGATGAAGCGCCGCGCCGGTTTCATCCTCAACTGATGAAACCTGCGGGAAGCCCGCATACCCGTTTCAACCGAAAACCCCAACAACGGCAGGGAATTCCGAGCGACACCCATCACACACCCGTCCGCCGGCGTCCGTCGGAAGCCGACGAACTGGGGTCTGGACCCCAGATCCGCGCGTGACCGTGATCACGGGTGCACGAGTCGCAGCTCCGCCGTCCCGTCGCGGGGCCGGCGGAGCCGCGGCGGCGGCGCTAGTGCGCGACCGTCTTGTGCGCGTTCAGGCAGGCGGCGAGGCGCTGCACGCCCTCGTCGACCTGGTCGGCGGTGACCGCCGAGTACGCGAGGCGCAGCGAAGACCGGCCGCCCTCGAGCAGGAAGTCGGAGCCCTTCACGAAGGCGACGTCGTATTCGGCCATCTTCGTGGCGGCCGTCTCGACGTCGTACTCCTCGGGCAGCTCGGCCCAGAGGAAGTAGCCGCCGTCCGGGCGGACGAACTTCGCCTCGGGGAGGTATTTCTGGAGGCCGTCGGAGAGGAGGTCGCACCGCTCGCGCAGCGCCTCCTGCACCCGGGCGACGGCCGTGTCGAGGGCGCCGGAGACGGCGAACTCGTACACGATCGCCTGGGCGAGCATGTCCGGGGCGATGTACGTGTTCGTCGCGCGGGTGACGATCTTCTTGATCAGCTCGGGCGAGCCGACGAGGTAGCCGACGCGCACACCGGGGCACACCGTCTTGGAGAACGACGACGCGTAGACCACGCGCTCGGGTGCGAGCTCGTACATCGACGGCAGCTCCTCGCCGCGGAAGCGCACGTCGCGGTACGGGTCGTCCTCGAAGATGAGGAAGTCGTATTCCTCGGCCAGGGCGATGAGTTCCTTGCGCTTCTCGAGCGGGAGCGTGGAGCCACCCGGGTTCTGGAAGTTCGGGATGATGTGCGCGAACGTCGGCCGCAGGCCACCCTCGAGCGCGCTGCGCAGCTGGGCGGTGTCGATGCCGTCGGCCTCGAGGTCGATCATCGTGACGTCGGCGCCGCGGGCCGTGAGGCCGAGCAGGGTGCGGTCGTAGCTGGGCTTCTCGACGACGACCTGCGTCCCCGCGGCGTCGATCAGCTCGTCGAAGAGGAAGGCGTCGGCCTGCATGGAGCCGTTCGTGACGATGACGTTCTCCGGGGCCACGCCGTGCTTCGCGGCGAGCCACTTGCGCAGCGGCACGTAGCCGACGGCCGTGCCGTAGGCCGTCATGCCCGCGGGGTCGTTCGTGAACGCCCGGTCGGCGGCGGCGCGCAGGCCCTCGATGTCGACGATGTCGACCGACGGGGCGCCGCGGGAGAATGAGATCGCGTCAGCCATGCGTCCGAGGTTAGACGAGGCGCACGCGCTCGCGCGCATTCGCAGGCCGCCCGGACGGAGCGGGCGCGGCGTTGCGGCCGGAGCCCCGCCGGTGACCCGGATCGGTCGGGCGGACGAAGACCCCGCGTGTCGGCGGAAAGGCGGCGGTCAGCGCGGCTTGACGG
>JAVHXX010000501.1 GCA_031119595.1 Patulibacter sp.
CGACGCCGTTCACCGCTCCGTTGCCGTCGGTGATGACCGACGCCGGCCCGCTGACGGACAGGCTCGCGCCGAAGTCGTTGGTGACCGCGGTCGCGGCCGAGGCGCTGACGGCCGGCAGGACGGCCAGTCCGATCGCCGCGACCCCTGCCGCGAGCGTGACGCCGAACGTGCGCATGGTTCTTGCCATGGTGGTTCCCTCTCAGTTGTTGACGGGTGTTGCAGTGCGGGTGCCCCCTGTGGACCCCGACTCCTCGGTGCGTCGTGCCACCCGGCGGGCGTGCACGATCGCGAAGACGACGAGCGCCGCGACCGCGACGACGAGTGCGGCGAGCCCGCCGAGCACGATGCGCAGCACGCTCGGATCGATGCCACTGGCATCTCTGCCGGCAGCCGCGGCGGCAGCGGTCGGCGTCGCCGTCGGGCTGGCGGTCGCCGGTGCGGTCGCGGACGCGCTCGGCGCCGTGGTCGCCCGAGCGGACGCGCTCGCCCCCGGCGTCGCAGCGGCGGACGGACTGGAGGCACGACCCGCCTCCGTTGTGTCGGCCTGCGTCTGCCCCGCGGCCGGCCGGGTTCCCCCGGCGAGCGTGCCGCCCGTGCCGTAGAGGTTCTGCACGGAGACCGGCGTGAACGACTCGTTGTTCGCGTTCGACACCCCGTGCGCGCCGATCGTGATGATCCCGCACTGCACGCGCGCGCAGTCGACGGTCCTCGCGGCGCCGTTCCGGTCGAGCGCCTGGAACGTGGAGCCGGGCACCTTGAGCGTCGCCGACCACGTGCCGGTCGCCGAGTCCACGGTGCCGCCGTTCGCCGCGTACCCGGTGGAGCTGCCCTCGAACGCGACGAAGTCCAGGTACCCGGTGGGGTTCGACTCGTCGTCGGGGACGTAGCTGTAGTCCACGCCCGTCGCGCCGCCCTTGCTCGGCTGCCAGGTGCCGGCGACGGTGCCGAACGCGACGTAGATGCCGCCGTACCCGTTCTTGATGCCCTGGAACCCGGAGCCGTTCAGCCGCAGGGTCGTGAGGTAGGTGGAGTCGACCTGGTTCGTGACCTCGGGGTGCCCTTCGATCGCGACGCTGACCCGGCCGGCTGCCGAGGCGGGCGCGGCTCCGGCGAGCAGGAGCGCACCGGAGGCCGCAGCGACGAGCACCCCGGCGAGCGCGGCGCGGAACGGACGGTGGGTTCGGGTGGTCACTGGACGGCCTCCTGGCGGGTGGGGACGACGACGGGGATTCCGGAGTGCGGGTCCGGCAGGACGGTGACGGGGTGCCGGTAGACGGTGCTGATCCGTTCGGCGGTGAGGACCTCGGCCGGCGTGCCGTCCGCGACCACCCGGCCGTCGGCGAGCATCGCGACCCGGTCGGCGTACGCCCCGGCGAGCGTGAGGTCGTGCAGGACCACGACGACCGCTCCCCCGGCGGCGGCGTGCGCACGGGCGATCCGGAGCACGCCCTCCTGGTGGCGCAGGTCGAGCGCCGCGGTGGGTTCGTCGAGCAGCAGCACGGGTGTCTCCTGCGCGGTGATCCGGGCGAAGGACGCTCGCGCGCGCTCCCCGCCGGACAGCGAGGGGAACGTCTGGTCGATGCGGTCGGCGAGCTCCACCTGGTCGAGCACGCGGGCCACGACCCGGTCGTCGTCCTCGGCGCGGTCGGTCCCGCGCCAGGGCGCCCGGCCCATCCGGACGACCTCGCCGACCCGGAACCCGAACGCGACGCCGTGCTCCTGCTCGAGCACGGCGCGGCGCCGGGCAGCGGCGATCGGCGGCTCGGACCCGGCCGGTACCCCGTCGATGGTGACCGTCCCGGTGTGGTCGACGTCGCCGGCGATCGCCCGGAGCAGCGTGGACTTGCCGGCGCCGTTCGGTCCGACGAGGGCGAGCACCTCGCCGCGCTCGACGACCAGGTCGACGTCGGTGAGCAGTGCGCGTCGCCCGACGACCACGCCCAGGCCGCTGACGGTCACGCCGGTCATGCCCAGCCTCCCGAGCGTCGGCGCGCGCGGCGCAGGAGCCAGAAGAAGAACGGCCCGCCGACGAGCGACGTGAGCATGCCGATCGGCAGGTCCGCGTACGGCACGAGCGTCCGGGCGAGCAGGTCCGCGATCGTCAGGAGCAGGGCGCCGCCGAGGGTCGAGACGAGCAGGAGCGGGCCGTGCGCGGGCCCGATGAGCATCCGCATGAGGTGCGGGACGACGAGTCCGACGAACGCGATGATCCCGGCGAACGCGACCGCTGCCCCGACGAGCAGGGCGACGACGACGATCGCGACGATCCGGACGGCCTCGACCCGGACCCCGACGTGCCGGGCGGCCCGGTCACCGAGCGACAGCAGGTCGAGCGAGCGGGTGAGCACGACGGAACCGGCCAGCCCGAGCCCGACGACCGGGGCGATCGCCGCCGCCTGGTCCCACATCGAGCCGTTCAGGGACCCGAGCTGCCAGAACACGATCTGCTCGCGGGCCTGCTGGTCCCCGAGGAAGGTGAGGAACGCCAGCCCCGCCCCCGTGAAGGCGTTCACCGCGATGCCGGTCAGCAGCAGCGTGACGACCTCGGTGCGACCGCCCGCGCGGGACAGTCCGTAGACGAGCATCGTCGCGACGAGCCCCGCGGCGAACGCCATGAGCGGGGTCGTCCAGTACCCGGCGAACTGCAGGCCGAACACGATCGAGGCGCAGGCTCCGAAGGCGGCGCCTCCCGAGACGCCGACGACCCCGGGGTCCGCCAGCGGGTTCGCGAACACCGCCTGCATGAGCACTCCGGCGGCGGCGAGCGCGGCGCCGATCACGAGCGCCATCACGACGCGGGGGAACCGGATCGTCCAGAGCGCCTGCGCGACGAGGTCGTCCGAGGGTCCAGCGACGGGGATCCCGATCGAGCGCCCGACGGTCCGGAGCACCTCGGCCGGGGAGATCCCGAGCTGCCCGACGCTCGCCGACACGAGCGTGGCGGCGACGAGCGCCACCACCAGCCCGACGGTCAGCAGCGTGATCCGGCCGACCCGCGACCTGGACGTGACCCCCTGTGCGACGGGGCCCAGCGTGGCGGGCGCGACCCGCGCCTCTCCCCGCGCGCTCGGCCGCCCCGCCGCTCCGCAGGCTCCGCGGCGCGTCGGAACCGGCGCGAGGGGGCCCTGGCCGGTCACTTCGACTCCGGAGCGTAGATCGCCGCTGCCAACGCGGCCACGATCTCGGGCGTGCGCGGCCCGAAGCTCATCACCGTCGTGTCGGCCATGTCCACGATGCGGCGGTGCTGCCCGGCCGGGGTCTTCGCGATCGCGGGGACCCGCTGCAGCAGCCCGTCGACGCCTCCCACCGACTCGAGGCCCTTCGTCATCATGATCACCAGGTCGGGCTGCATGGCGACGAGCGCTTCGGCGTTCACCGGGCGCATGCCCTTCCAGTCCTGCTCCGTCGCGATGTCCCGCCCGCCGACCGCGTCGATGAGCGAGTCCGCGCCGGACTCCTGGCCGAAGAGGTAGTAGATGCCGG
>JAVHXX010000502.1 GCA_031119595.1 Patulibacter sp.
TCCTGATCCTCGGCGCCGTGCTGCGGATCCGCCGCAACCTCGCCCGCCGCGGCGGCCCGGACCCGCTCGCGCCCGTGCCGCTCCCGGACGATCTCGTCGACGAGATCCGCGAGCTCGAAACCGCCGGCCGCGGCACCGACGCGATCCGCCTCATCCGCTCGCGCACCGGTCTCGGTCTCACCGACGCCGTCACGGTGAGCGCGTACGTGCGCCGCGAGACCGCGCCGCACTGAGCGGCGGCGTGGCGGGCCGCCGCCGCGCAGGTGAACCCAAAGAACCTCGCCACGTACACCGAGGGTCGTTGTGTGTCGCATTCGCCGGGACGCCGCGGCGGCGCCGCAGCCGACCCGCGCGCCCATAGCCCGCCGCCGCCCCACACCGTGAAGAACCCGTGACCGCCGGCGGGCGGCGGCGGGCAGCGCGGTCGATCGGTCACACGACGCCCCGAGTTGTGCCCGTTCGGGGGAGGGTTCACGCTCGGGTCACACGGCGGCGCGGGGGATCGGCGAGAACCGGCCCGCCCGCATGCCTCGCGGGCGTCCTTCCCACGTTCCAGGAGGCCCATCGATGCTTCGATCGTTGCCCGCCCTACTCGCCGGGGCGCTCATGTTCCCGGCGCTCGTCGCGCCCGCCGCCCACGCGGCCGACGCCACCACCCCCGCGCCCACGACGCCCGCCGCGCCGCCGTCGTACCTGCTCGGCCGGGCCGTCCTCCCGGCCGCCACGTTCGCGCCCGGGCCGGTCTCGGGCCAGCACCTCACCGGGTCGACCAACGGCCAGGCGACGCCGTTCAAGAGCCAGCCCGTCCAGGGCTTCTCGGGCATGATCCCGGCGGGCTTCAACCGCTGGCTCGCGCTCGAGGACAACGGCTACGGCTCGATCGAGAACTCCGCCGACTTCAACCTCCGCGCCTACTACCTCTCGCCCAACTACAAGACGCTCTTCGGCCTGGGCTCCGGCAAGCTCGGCGCCTCCGGCTACCTCCAGTTCAGCGACCCCGACCACAAGGTGCCGTTCCCGATCGTGCACCAGTGGACGAAGGACCGCGTCCTCACCGGCGCCGACTTCGACCCCGAGTCGATCCAGCGCGCCCCCGACGGCACCCTCTGGATCGGCGAGGAGTTCGGCCCGTCGCTGCTGCACTTCTCCGCCACCGGCAAGCTGCTCGACGCGCCGTACTCCGTGCCGGATCCGAGCAACCCGGGCCACGACCTCCGCTCGCCCCAGTCGCCCGACTCCGAGGAGTCCACGCCGCTGCGGATCATGAACGCGCTCCATGACGACGCCCAGCAGCACGGCGACCAGAACGTGCCGATCGTGTCGCCCGACGCGAACCTCCTCGTCGACAACGACCCGACCACGAACGAACCGACCCGCCTCGACCCGCCCGCCGGGTCGAACGTGCAGAAGGCCTCGAGCGAGATCTTCAACGTCGCGTCCCTGCACGCGGCCGGATACAAGGTCGTGCCGTACACCGTCGACGACCCGGCGATCATGCTGAAGCTCCTGAAGCTCGGCGTCGACGGCGAGATCACCGACCGCCCGGACCTCCTCCACGAGGTCCTCGCCGACTACGACGCCAACGGCGACGGCACCCCGGGCGATTACCTCCGCCCGGACGGCTCCGTCGACGGGACCAAGTTCGACGCCGAAGCCCACCGCGGCGGCCGTGACCTGCGCCCCGAGAACACGCTCCCGTCGATGGAGGTCGGGCTCGACACCCTCGTCACCACCCTCGAGACCGACAACGCCGTCACGAAGGACGGGGTGCCGGTGCTCTCCCACGACCCGTACGTCGACACCGGCAAGTGCCGCCGCACCGACGGCCAGCCGTACACGGCCGATGACGAAGTGCTGATCCACGACCTCACGCTCGCGCAGCTGCAGTCGCAGTTCATCTGCGACGGCCTGATCCGCGGCGCGTCGCAGAAGAACGACCGCGCGCTGTCGCCGGTCGCCGTGGCGTTCGCGAAGGCCGAGGGTCTGCCCGACGCCTACACGATCCCGACCGCAGCGCAGCTCTACGACTTCGTCGGCTTCTACGCGAAGTACTACGCACCAGGTGGCGCGGGCGCCGGTGATCCGGGCGCCGCTGCGAAGGCTGCCGAGGGCGCACGCGTGCGCCTGAACGTGGAGACCAAGGTCAACCCGCGCGGCGACGTCGACGTGAAGGGCATCAAGTACAGCGACCGCACCGAGGCCGTGGAGCCGTTCACGCAGAAGGTCGCGAAGGCGATCGAGCAGAGCGGCATCTCGAGCCGCATCGACGTGCAGTCGTTCGACTTCGCGAGCCTGCGGATCGTGCACCGCGAGTTCCCGGACCTCCTCACCGTGGCGCTCTTCGGCGACTACCCGCAGTTCGACCCGCAGACGATCCCGCTCAGCGACGACGGCACGAACACCCAGCCGGACCCGGGCCACACGACCTCGCCGTGGCTCGCGGGCCTGCGCTGGCCGTACCGCCAGACCGCCCAGGACACGCCCTTCCGGGCACAGACGAGCGGCGGGTTCGAGAGCATGGCCCTCACGCCCGACGGCAAGACGCTCATCCCGATGCTCGAGAAGCCGCTCGCCGGCGACCCGAACGTCGCCGAGGCGTTCGCGTTCGACCTCAAGACGAAGCGGTTCGACGGCCGCCGGTGGCTGTACCCGTACGACGCGCGCGGCGTGTCGGTCGCGGACTTCCAGCTCCTCACGCCGACGACCGGCGTGACGCTCGAGCGCGACAACTCGACGGGCACCACGACCGGCTTCAAGGCCATCGAGACGGTGCACCTCGGCGCGCCGGGCACGACGATGACGAAGACGCCGGCCGCCGACCTGCTCCACATCAGCGACCCGCTGCGGATCTCCACGGCGACGCCGTCGTCGCCCGGTGACGTGGGCCTCGGGGGTTCGTTCGCGTTCCCGTTCGTGACCATCGAGGCGATCTGGCCGCTCTCCGGCCAGGACGTCGCCGTGCTCAACGACAACAACTACCCGTTCAGCGTGGGACGCCACATCGGCACCGGCGCCCCGGACGACGACGAGTTCGTCGCCCTCCACTTGGGTCAGCCGATCCGCTGACCCGGGCCGTTCTCCGGTCGACGCGCCGCCCTGGAAGGGGCGGCGCGGGCCGGAGCGCGATGCCGTCGCTCCCGCAACGCGGCCCAGGCCCGCCGCGCGGTCAGCGCCCGTGGTTCGCGCGCAGGCGGTAGAGCACGTGCCGCCGTAGACCGGTCGCCTCGTCGACGAGCGGGTGGTCGAAGTCGTCGGCCGGATCGTGGGTCATGCCGAGGCGCTCCATGACCGCGCGCGAGCGCAGGTTCTGCTCGGCGGTGAACGAGACGATCTCCTCCAGGCCGGCGTCGTCGAACCCGAACGCGACCGCGGCGTGGGCCGCCTCGGTGGCGTATCCGCGACCCCAGGCCCAGCGGGCGAGCCGCCAACCGACCTCGACCGCCTCACCGACGAGGCCGAGCGCGACGGCAGCGGGCCGATCT
>JAVHXX010000503.1 GCA_031119595.1 Patulibacter sp.
GAGGCGACCCAGCCGAGGTCCTGGTCGATGAGGTCGGCGGAGGCGACGATGCGGGCCGGGTCGCCGGCGCGGCGCGGTTCCACGACGGGTTCGAAGCCGACGCCGGTGCCGGCGGCCACGGCGGTCATGATCTCGCGGACGGTCGAGCCCTCGCCGCGGCCGACGTTGTAGATCGGCGCGAGCGACCGGCCGGCCTCCAGCGCCTGCGCGGCCACGACGTGCGCCTCGGCGAGGTCGACGACGTGGATGTAGTCGCGGATGCAGGTGCCGTCACGGGTGGGGTAGTCGTCGCCGAAGATCTTCGGCGCCTCACCCTGGTCCAGCGCCCGGAACACGAGCGGGAAGAGGTTGTACGGCGAGTGGTCGGCCAGCTCGGGATCCCCGGACCCGACCACGTTGAAGTACCGCAGCGAGGTCTGCGAGAGCTCGGGCCAGATGTTCGCCACGCGCCGCAGCAGCCACTCGCTCACGAGCTTGCTCTCGCCGTACGGCGACTCCGGCCCGGTCGGCGTGGCCTCCGTCACGATCTCCTCGGCCGGCGTGCCGTAGGTCGCGCAGCTGGAGGAGAACACCATGTTGCTCACCCCGGCCTCGCGCATCGCATCCAGCAACACACCCATCCCGTAGATGTTGTCGCGGTAGAACATCGTCGGCTCCTGCACCGACACCCCCGCGTACTTCCACCCCGCCAGATGCACCACCCCGGTGATGTCGTGCTCGGCGAACACGCCCGCCACCACCTCGGTGTCCACCACCGAGCCCTGCACGAACGGCACACCCTCCGGCACGAACTCCCGGAACCCCGTCGAGAGGTTGTCCAGGACCACCACATCGATGTCCGCCGCATGGAACGCACGGATGATGTGCGACCCGATGTACCCGGCACCACCGGTCAGAAGCCACGTCATGGCGCGGATGCTACGGGCGAACGCGCCATCTGCACAGTGACGCCCAGTCGCCCTCAGCCCGCGCCCACGCGGTCCTCAGGATCGGGGCGGTCCACCGGACGTCCACGGCCGTCCTTGAGCGGTCGCCACCGCGGGTGGACAAGTGTTGAACCCGGAGCATTCGCACAATGCACCGCAAAGTCGTACGGTGTGCCCAAGTCCCAACTCTGGAATCACGGAAGAAACCAGGTCCCGATGCGTCTCTCCCCTCCACGCACCGCCCTCGCGGCGGCCACCCTCGCCACCGTCCTCGGCGGCACCGCCACCACCGCGCAAGCGGCCACCACCTCGCCCTTCGGCCTCCTGTCCCAGGCCAAGGCGGGCAGCAAGATCGTGCTGTCACCCACGGTCACGCTGCTCCCGGGCAAGGGCGTCACGAAGAACAGCGACGGCACCGTCACGATGCCGAACTCGACGGTCCAGGTCGGGTCGCTGTCCGGCACCGGCGTCACCGCGAAGGCCACGTCCACCGGCCTGCAGCTCCTCGGCGGCGTGTTCGCGGCGCCGACGTCCATCACCGAGAACACGCTCAAGGCCGCGACCACCGCCCCGGTCACCGTCGCCTACGACGCGACCACCGTCACCGGCATCACCGGCCAGCTCCAGTCGACGACCACGAAGGCGACGAGCGCCCAGCAGGACACCACCATCGGCCCGGATCTCGTGATCCCCGCCGATGCCGTCCCGGCCTCGCCCACGAAGGCGCCGTGGAGCTTCAAGCTCGGCCTCGACCTCCAGGGTCTCACCGTCAACGCGACGGCCGGGTACGCGTACCTCACGGGCCGCATCTACTGGACCACCGCGTACAGCTTCAGCGTCGGCCTGAGCAACCTGCCGTTCAACGGCGGCACCATCTCGGCCGGCGGCACGATCACCGGCAGCAACATCTTCCACCCGCCCGTCATCTCGGGCCTCTCGGGTTCGATCCAGGGCCCGATCCAGCTCGCCCCGAAGCTCGCGCTCCAGAGCGCCGCGGTGAAGTGGGACGGCAAGGGCATCGCGTTCGACGGCGCCGTGCAGTTCGGCTGCACCACCGGCACGCTCCTCGCGCACGCCACCGGCCAGCTCACCGACCTGAAGAACTTCTCGTTCCACGCGACCGGCCTCGCGAGCGCCTGCACCCTGGGTCGCGTCGCCGAGTTCGACGAGCAGACGTTCCTCGCGGACGTCACCTCGACCGACGGCAGCCTCAAGTACGACGCCAGCTTCTCCGCCGGCACGATCCAGCTCGCCACCCGCTGGCTCACGAAGGACGCCGACCTCAACACGTACCTGTCGGGCGTGAGCGCCGAGGTCACGAACAGCTGCGACAGCTGCGGCGACGACGGCCTCGAGCTCTCCTTCACGGGCACCGGCGTCGTCCAGACCCGCGACTGGAAGCCGACCGCAGCGGCCCTCGCCGACCCGGTCAAGAAGACGACCCCGGTGCAGCAGCTCGACCCGTCGGACCGCACCTCGAAGACCTCCTTCAAGTTCCAGACCACGGTCAGCGGCACGTTCGCGATGAACGGCGGCAAGATCACGAAGACCGCCCTCAAGCTCAAGTCGGCGAAGTTCGACCTCATGAACGAGCTCACCGGCATCGCCTTCTCCAAGACGCTCGTCACCGACACCACGAAGGGCTTCACCACGCCGGCGACCTGATCCTGCGCGGGCGTCGACGCCCGCACCGAGCTCCGCGCTCCGGACCGCCTGGGAGGGACGGTTCCGGAGCCGGCAATCCTCACCCGTGCTCTCTCAACGGGTGTTCCGGCCGGGCCGGCGAGCGAGCGGCTCGCCGGCCTCGGTCGTTCTAGTGTCGGCGCAGCCGTTCGCCGGCCCACTGGCGGGCGAAGGCCGCCACGTACCAGGGGTTGTACTTCGCGTACCGCACGAAGAGCCGGCGCGGCTCGCGCGAGAGGCGGTAGAGCCACTCGAGGCCGCGCTCCTGCATCCACGGCGGCGCCTGGCTGACGATCCCCGCGTGGAAGTCGAACGCCGCCCCGACGCCCACGAGCACCGCCGGTTCGAGGCGGTCGCGGAGCTGCTGCATCCACACCTCCTGGCGGGGCGCGCCGAGGCCGCACCAGACGACGTCGGCATCGGTCGCGTTGATCATCGCGACGACCTCGTCCTGCTCGACCGGCGTGAGCGGGCGGAAGACCGGCCGGTGCGACCCGACGATCTGGAGGTCCGGGTGGCGTTCCTGGAGGCGGTCGATGAGGCGCTGGAGGGCGGTCGGATCGTCGTCGCGGCCGCCGTAGAGGAACCACCGGTGGCCGCGCTCGGCAGCGCGCGCCGCCTGGTACGCCATGAGGTCGGGACCGTAGACGCGCCGCTCGATCGGCTCACCGAGCGCCTTCAGTCCCCAGGCGACGGGTTGGCCGTCGGGGACGGCGAAGGAGCTGTCGCGGATGGCCGCCTTGAGCGCGGGTTCCTCCTGCGCGGTCATCACGGAGTGCACGGCCGTCACGCAGATGAAGTCGCCGACCCGGCCGCGGCGGCCCACGTCGCCGTCCGGGAGTCGCGCGGCGTCGCCGGGCGCGGTGCCCGCC
>JAVHXX010000504.1 GCA_031119595.1 Patulibacter sp.
GTGTCGGGGGTATCGCTGGCATCGGGAAGCGCGGCGCACACAGCCGCCACAGCCACACCATCGGCCGGTAAGCGCGATTCCGCAGCCCTGCAGTTGCACGCCTGGACGTTCTGCCACGGCACGGTGCGTCGCGGGCACTCAGGAATCTCTCAGCCGACTCTCGGGAAACAGGCCGGGCCGCGACCGATATCTGGAGGGACCAATCCTCTTCGACGGACGAACCCAGGACCCATGACCATCACCTCGATCTCGCAGACGACCGCCTCGGTCGGCATGCAGCGCCGCCAGGGGCCGCCCCCGCCGCCGCCCTCGATGGACGCGACGGCGAAGCTGCTCGGTACCTCCACGGACGACCTCCAGAGCCAGCTGAAGAGCGGTTCCACCCTCGAGGACATCGCGTCGTCGAAGGGCGTCTCGCAGGACGACCTCCTGAGCGCGATCAAGTCCGACCTCAAGACCAACAAGCCGTCCGACGCCCCGGACCTCTCCGACGACCAGCTGACCGCCTTCGCGACGAAGGTCGCCGAGAGCAAGGGACCGCAGGGACCCGGCGGGCCGGGAGGCCCGGGCGGACCCGGTGGTCCGGGTGGGCCCGGCGGCCCGCCGCCCTCGCGCACGCAGGGCACCGAAGACACCGACAGCAACATGTCGAGCCTCGCCGATGCCCTCGGCACCGATGCCGACTCGCTCAAGCAGATGCTGAGTTCGGTCCAGGACTTCGGTGCCCTGCTCGCCAAGAGCGGCGTGACCGGTTACGGCTCCGCCGGCACGAACGTCGCGACGAGCAGCCTCGCCGTCGACACCTACGCCTGAGGCCTCAGGCGCCGGTCGCGAGTTCGGTGAGGGCGTCGGTGTGGACCGGCGCCCAGCCGAGCTCGCGCTGCGCCTTCGCGCCACTCGCACGCTGATCGAGCAGCATCGCGTCCGCGAGGCCGCCGAAGGCCCCGCGGGCGTCGTCGGCCGGCCACGATGCGACCTGGTCCGGGTTGCCGGGTGCCTTGGCGAGCGCCTCCGCGACCTCGCGCTGCGTGACCGACTGGGTGACGCCGAGGTACTTGGAGCCGGGCTCGGCACCGAGGGCGAGCACGTAGAGCGCCGCGATGTCGTCGACGTGCACGAGCGTCGTGTGGGTGTCGCCGTCGCCGAGGTAGTTCACGGCGCCGTCGACGCCCGAATCGAGGAACAGCAGCGGGATCAGTCCGCCGCGGTTGCCCCAGACGACCGCCGGCATCACGAGGACCGGGTGGCCACCGGTCTCCGCCGCCGCGAGGATCGTGCGCTCGTTCTCGATGCGCCACGAGGTGATGTCCGGGGGCGACAACGGCGACTCCTCGGCCGCGACGCCGCCCGTGTTGCCGTAGACCCACACGCCGCCGGTGTGCACGTACGGCTTGCCGTTCAGCCCGGCGAGGATCGCCTGGGCGACGGCGAGGTCGGCTGCGGGGCCGTCGGCGTCGTTCGTGGCCGCGAGGTGGATCGCGGCGTCCGCGAGCGAGGCGGCGCTCGTGACGGTGTCGGCATCGGTGAGCTCGCCGCGTACGGGCACTGCGCCGAGCGCTTCGGCCGCCGCAGCCGAGGCGTCGCTGCGCACCAGCGCCGACACCCCGTGGCCGCCCTCGACGAGCTGCTTGACGACGGACTGACCGATGTACCCGGTGCCACCGGTGACGAACACGTGCATCTGGCTTCCTCTCTCGCCGGCGCCTCGCTGGCGCCGCCCTGCCGGCCAGGCTAGCCGAGCACGAGAGGTGCCCTGCGCCGCTGGTCCCGTCGATACGCTCCGGCCGGGATGTCCACTCCGCTCACCGCGCTCGTGGCGCTCCTCGTCGCCGCCGCCGCGGTGGCGCTGTGGATCGCCCTCACCTACAACGGTCTCCGTGCCCTGCAGTACGCCTGCGACGACGCGTGGTCCCTCGTCGACGTGCAGCTGCGGCGGCGAGCCGACCTGGTGCCGAACCTCGTCTCGGTCGTCGGGGCCTACGCCGAGCACGAGCGCGCCGTCCTCGAGGCCGCGGCGCAGGCGCGTGGCGCCGCCCTGGCCGAGCACGTGCCCACCGCGGCGAACGCCGCAGCGGAAGGTCGACTCGGATCGTCGATCGCGTCGGTGATCGCGGTGTCCGAGGGCTATCCCGAGCTGAAGGCCAGCGCGAACTTCCTCCAGCTCGAACGGGAGCTGGCCGACCTCGAATCGCAGATCGCCGCGTCGCGCGAGATCTACAACGGCAACGTCGCGTCCTACCGCACGCGGTGCCAGCAGGTGCCGAGCGCCTGGGTCGCGAGGCGGTTCGGGTTCCCGGTCCGCGAGCTGTTCGTGCTGCCCACGCTCTCCGATCGGTCGGCGCCCGCCGTGCCGCCGCTCCGCTGACGACGCGCATGCTTCCGCGCGCAGACTTCCCCGACCCGCTCGTGCAGGAGCGGCGCCGGCGTACCAGGACCTACTTCTCCGGTCACCTCCGACGCCCTTGGGTGATCGTCACGGCGATCGTCGCGTGCGCGCTGGCGTTCGTCCACCCCGCGCTGGTCCCCGTCGCCTGGGTGGTCATGCTGATCGTCGCGTGGAGCCTCGCCCAACGCCGCGCGCAGCGGGAGTGGTGGCAGCTCCTGGGCGATCGCTTCCACATGCACGACACCGCCGACGCCGACCTCCTGCCGGCGACACCGCTGCTGCGATCCGGGGATGAACGCGAGGTCGTGCGTGGCCTCGAGGATGCGTCGCGGCGGCTCGCCCAGTTCCGCAGCACCGATGTCCGCCGCGACGACGAGGGCACCCACCGGACCCACCACGACTACACCGTCGTGTTCTCCGTCGACGCCACGGCGTCGATCCGGTTCCTGTCCGCGCACGAGCACCGGTGGTCTCCGGTGAAGTGGCTGGGCGACGACCATCGTGGGCGGTTCCCGCGCGACGTCGACGACTTCCGTTGCGAGTCCGTCGAGCTCCACGAGCAGTACGAACTGCGATCCTCCAACGAGGACGAGACCCAGGCTCGCCGGGTGTTCTCCCCCACCTTCATGGTGTGGTTCACGCGGCAGGGTCTGCCGTTCGAGTACGAGGCCGGGTCCTTGGTCGTGTTCGTCGACCGGGTCCTCGATCACGCCGAGGAGTACCGCGTCCTGCTGCAGCGGGCGCAGATCATCCGCGATCAGATCGCCGGACGGCAGCCCGACCTCGGCGCCGTCACGGGCGTCTGAACGACGCGAACGGGCGCGGGCTCAGTACGCCGTCGCGGACGGACCAGCCGCGGACGTCTTCGCGAGAGGACCCGACGGCGCCCTCGGCCGACGCTCCCGAGCTGCTCGACGTGACGCGGCGCCGCGTCGCGGCCAGGTCGACGCCGTCATGAGAACGCAGAAGGCCCGCCTCCGCGGAGCGGGGTCGGGGCGTCTCAAGCGCGCACGCTGGCCCGGCGCCCCGGGGCGGCGCGCCCCCGCTGCGGGCTACCCGAGCGCCGTGTACGTCACCGGGGGGGCG